>NZ_FNSZ01000002.1 GCF_900105245.1 Streptomyces sp. 1222.5
CCTGGCGCCACTGCTTCTCGCTGCTGCCCATGCTGCCCACGAACAGCCGGATCTTGGGCCAGCTGTTCTGCTTGCCGGACCGTGATCAACGGCTTAGCGAGAACTACCGGGACCCCTCACCGAGTGGAGGATTCGACCACGGGTTCTCGCGTTCACCAGGTGCTGCCGCCGGCGGGGACCTCGCCCCCGGCGACCATCCACTCGTGCCACTTCAGGTGGACGTCGCCGAAGCGTTGGCCGTTGCTGCGGGAGACATACACGTCGGCCGTGTCGCCCCTGGTGAAGGCGGCGATGTCGTCCTTGCCGTCCCCGTTGAAGTCGCCGACACCCGGGATCTCGTTGAAGGCGGCGAAATCGTTGTTCCACACTGCCGCGGTGCCGAGGAACGATGAGCCGTTGCTCAGCGCCACGAACACATCGGCCTGGCCGCCCCGGGTCAAGGTGGCGATGTCGGCTTTGCGGTCGCCGTTGAAGTCGCCGACGGCTGGGATCTCGGAACCGAAGCAGAAGTCGCCGTGCCAGCGCTGCGGCGCCCCGAACCGCGTCGCGGTGCTCAGCGCCACCCACACGTCACCCTTGCTGCCGCGAGTGGAGTCGTTGCCGCGATTGAAGGTGATCACGTCAGCGCGGCCGTCGCCGTTGACGTCGGCGAGGGCCGGGATCTCGTTGGACTTAGCGATTCCGTTTCCCCAGAATGTTGCCGCGCCGAAGGCCGTACCGTTACTCAGTGCCACCCAGGCGTCGCCCGCGGATCCGCGAGGGAAGGCAACGATGTCGTCCTTGCCGTCGCCGTTGACGTCGCCGACAGCCGGGATCTCGTCGTTCGGGGTGAACCAGGTGTGCCAGACCCGTTGTGGCCCGAACCCGGTTCCGGTGCTCAGTGCGACGCTGGCGGTGCGTACGTTGCCGCGGGTGAAGACGGCGATGTCGTCCCGTCGATCGCCGTTGAAGTCTCCCACCAGTGGGAAGTCGCTGGTGTCGGCCAAGGATGACGCCCATTTCGTGGCCGCGCCGAACGGCCCGGCACCGGACGGGTTGCTCAACGCCACCCACGCCGAGTAGTTGTCGGGGCTGCCGGATTTCACGACGCCGCGGACGAAGGCGGCGATGTCGTCCTTGCCGTCGCCGTTGAAGTCACCACTGCGGCTCATCCAGCCGTCGTTGGCCAGCGTGGGGACCTGCTCGATGATCCAGCGGGACAGGGGCCCCTCGCCGACACGGGCGAAGCCGCTGCCGGTGACCGCCAGCCCGCACGGCTTCAGGATGAAGCTCGTGACTCCGATCAGCCTGGGGCTTCCCTGCACGAACGTGAGCAACGGCCCGCCGGAGTCGCCGTGGCAGGTGCCGCTGCCTGCCTCGGGCACGCCGGCGGTGAGCATCGTCTCGGCACGGTAGAAGGGATAGGTGCGCCGAGCGGCCGCGTCGTCGGCGATGTCGAGTCCGCGAACCTGCAGGTCGTCGGGGAAGCCGCCGGGGGAACCGGACACTGCGCCGCCGACCCAGGTGGTCGCACCCCAGCCGAGGGTCGTGACGCCGCTGCCGGGAAGCCAGGTGTTGCGGTTGCTCGTGAATGCCATGCGGACCGGGGTGATGGCCGACGGCGTCGACAGCTTGAGCAACGCGATGTCGTAGTCGGACGTGTTGTTCCAGGTGGGGGTGAACTGGGGATGGCGGACGATGCTCGTGACCCTGCGAACCTCCCCTGCGGAGCTGGTGAGGCGGGTCCGCCCGATGATCACGGTGATCTGCTGGGGTGTCAGATCTTTGGTGCAGTGCGCGGCGGTGAGGATCCAGCTACGTTCGATCAGCGATCCACCACAGAACTGGGTGTCATGGGCGTCACCGGCATGGTCCGCGCGCGTCAGCGCGGCCATGAACGGAAATTCTCCCTCGGCGGCCGGTAAGCCATTGAAGATCGCGTGGGCGGGAGCGGTCGGCATCAGGAGGGCCGCCGCCGCGACCAGGGCCAACGCCACCCGTCGCAGGATGGTGAGCATGGTCAATCCCTTCATCGAATTGCGGGGCGTATGAGGAACTCGTGCAGGGATGAGGCCGACTCGCCCGGGGAATGCGGTCGCGCGTCCCTTGGGCTCGCGGATGCCGGCGAGCTCAGGGAGCGGTTCTCGGCGCCCCGTCTGAGCAGCTTCAGAGCTGGCGCAGCACGTACTCGTAGCCGATCTGCGGTTCGGGTGACTTCCAGTGACGGTGGGCGCCTCCGGCGGGACAGGTGCCGTCGGAGCCGTTGCCGGTGAAGAAGAGACCGGAGCACCTGATGCACAGGAACCACCGCCGCTGGCCGCCGGGGCCGTTGATGCCGTCGGGCAGCGCCTCGATCTTGTACGTGCCCGAGCCGGACCAGTTATGCCACCGCAACGGCTGACTGCTGTTGGGGCAGTACGTGGTCGTGCGTCCGCTGTCCGACCACCCCTTCGACCACAGGGCCGCGCAGTCGCGGCACCACCGCCAGTGGCTGTCTCCGACGCCGGGGTCGGTGTCGTAGCGGAGCACGTAGTCGCCGCTGCCCGAGCTCTGGTGCCCATGGTCCCAGCCGAAGATGCCGCTCCCGACAGGGCAGTAGCCGCTGCCGTTGCCGGAGAACCAGAGTTGGCTGCACTGGTAACACCACGTCCAAAGGTGCTGCGCGGCCCGGGCGGGGGTGGCGGTTGCCAAGGTCGCGGTGGCGCTGGCGGCCATCGTGAGCCCGCTTCCGGCCGCTGCGGTGAGCAGGGTGCGACGGGAGATCGAGGGAGTGCGGGTAGTCGGCATAGAGTTCTGCCTCACTCTGTCCGGCCGATGGTGGGTGTCGCTGGCGGGGTCTAGCCTGCGTGGAAGGAGAGGGTGAAGTTGCTGTAGCCGCCGCTGTCGGTGACGCGGGGGAGGGGGCGTAGACGTCTACGATGATCTCGGCGCTCTCGGAGCGCGCCGCGGACGCCCTTTTCGTCAGGGTCCGGCGTTGTCCCGGCCAGGTGAGGATGTAGGCGGTGGGGTCGGCGGAGTTGCGATCCCCGGTCTGCACCTCCAGGAGGCCAGGTTCCTCTATCTGTGTGCGTTCGTGTACGGGGAATGAGTTGACCCCAGCTTGGCGGGGCGGGCCGGGACGTGTCGAAGTCCGCTTTCCTATCGGAGATAAGCGGGAATTATGAGCCGGTCGCCTGCACCGTCTGCTGCGCGGTGAGCCTCGCCAACGCGGCGAACCGCCGCGGCAGCTCCCGCCGGTCGTCACGCCGACGGGCTGCCACGGTCACCGCCGGCGGCAGATCGCACAGTTCCGTGATCCGGACCCCGGCCGGCAGCGGAAAGCTCCGGACGGCGTAGGGCCCTGGGCAGACCACCCGGTTCAACCTGACCGACAGCAGCACCTCCTGGGGCGTTCCAGCAGGCGCACCGACGAACGGTGGCGGAGTGTCGTTCCGGTGGGAGTACAACTGCCAGTACTCCCGCATGCGCTGCCACACCCCCGAATGGACCTGCGGCAACGACTCCTCGATCACGTGCGCGAGCCCTATCCGGTCGGCGTCCCACAGCGGATGGCCGGCCGGAACCGCGAGACCGGGCGGTTCCTCGACCAGTGGCTCCCAGACCAGCAGCTCCGGGTCGATGGGCAGCCGTATCAGTGCCACGTCGACTTCCCCCGTGATCAGCGGCTGCTCGCACTCGGCGAATCCGATCTCCCGCCAGGTCAGTCGTACATGCGGATACGCCTCGGCAAATGCGGTCAGTACGGGGACGTGGATCTCCATAGCCATGGGAAAGGCGAGCCCGACCCGCAGAGTGAGGTGGTCGCGTGCGGTGCGTCTGGCGGCGTGGGCGGCGGCGTCCACCTCCGTGAGCACCTTGCGGATGCGCTCGCAGAAGACCTCGCCCGCCGGAGTGAGCACCGAGCCGCCGGGGCCCCGGACCAGGAGCTCCACCCCGAGTTCGCGCTCCAGGTCACGGATCTGCTGACTGAGTGCCGGCTGCGACACATGCAGACGTGCGGCAGCTCTGGTGAAGCTGTGGTGTTCCGCGACGGCCACAAAATATCTGAAATGGCGTAGCTCCACGACCGCCCCCCTCTGCCGCGATGACGCCCCCCATCATTCCGGCCGGGGTGCCCCGCCACGCGGGAGATGAGGTGAATCGCGCACGGTCGCCGCCCTGCTATGTAGCGGTCGTCGTAGGGCGAGTACCAAGAGCCCCCGATCAGGGAGCAGCGGTTGATCTGCTCGGGCGCGATGACGGTCTCAGCCTTGAGGACCTCGCCACGGGTGTTGCAGCCGTCCTTGTCGGCATCCACCAGTGCTTGAACGCGGTGCGGACGTAGCCAGTGCGGTCCTCGAGGCGGACCGGGAGCTGGGCGAGGGCGTCCTGCGCGGACAGGGTCACAGTGTCCCCGGGCGCGACGGCCGGGGCGGCATGGGCCGGGGTGGCATGGGCGGTTGCCGGGGCGAGAAGAGTGGCGAGGGCGGCGGCCAGGACGGCGGTGCGGGCAAAGCGCACGAGCGGGGGTCTCCCGAAGATCACAAACACGGTCGTGATCTTCGTGGCGGCCCCAGCGCGCGACGCGCCAGGCAACCGGCACAGCACCACCCGATGGAGCGGCGGTACATGACGCGCGCAGGTGATGTCGGGAGCGGTCGCTCGCCGGAGTTACCCGCGTCGCGGCCGTGTCGGTATTCCTCCTCGGTGCGCCGGGAGAGGATCCTGCCGTGAATCAGCGCCTGCCGCAGTTGCCGAAGCCCGAGTTCGTCCTTCTTACTCTCGAGCCGCCCCATGAGGTGCCTACACAGATCGCTGTCGCTCTTAGCGAGACCGGCGTCCCTGGCGGGTCGATCGGATACGAGTACCGGCCCCTGAGCGAACCGGCGCTCTTCGGGGCGTTCGGTGAACGGGGGCCGGTCGCCATCGCGACGAGTGGCCTGTGCGCACGCATCGCCGTCGACGTGGCCAGTGGCCGCCTGGTGCAGCTTTCTGATGTCGCGTCATCGACGACCCATCATGTGAACCGCGACCTCGACTCGTTCATCAGTTGCGTCGCGGCTGTGGTCGCCCGCTTCCCGTTCTACGCGGAGGGCGACGAGGGGTGTGAGGAGGTGGCGGAAGAGCTGCGCCGGCTCATCTCCGAAATCGACGAGACCGCTCAGGCGGGCGACGGATTCTGGCAGACCTTCTGCGACGACGTAGCCATCGGAGACTACGCGGACGCAGATGCGTGAGACGGGGCCGGCCCCCGACGCTAGCCCCCGACGCCGGCCAACCGCCCAGGCCCGGAGCGGCCCCGCGGACAGGAGGAGCAGGGTTCCACTGCTGGGCCCGCGGGGCCGCTGTATGACTCACGTACCCTGCGGTGCGCCCGATACGCCCGATCCCTCCCAACCACCCGGGCAGGCGCCCTTTTCACGCCAGTGGGCCCGGCCATGTCGGCCGGGCCCACTCCCGCACACACGTGAAACGCTTCTCGCGCCGGCTTTTCGTCTACCAGCGGTACCAACGGCCCTTGCGGCCGCCGCTGTCCGCCGTACGGACGACGAAGCCCAGCAGCCACACGACGAGCACGATCACCGCGATCCACCACAGCGCCTTCAGCGCGAAACCCGCACCGAACAGGATCAGAGCCAGCAGAAGAACCAGAAGCAGGGGAACCATAGCTATCAACCTCCTGGCCACCAGGTGCCCTTACCTCACAACTACAAGCCCACAAAAGGTGAGTTACTTTCACAAAGTACGGGGCATATGCGCGCCGCCGCGCCACGCAGGGTTCCCCAGCCCAACCCCCTCACGCCTGATCGCGCTCTCGGCGGTTCAGGTGTCGGCGCCGGAGCGCCAGGCCTCGGCAAGGGGGACCACGTGGTCGATGGTGGCCTAGGCGACCTCGGTGACGGTCGGTGTCGTCGTAGACGGAGTACCAGGATCCGGTGCGTGTCTTTGCCTCCACGCTCACACCGACCACGTCTCCACGCACGCCAGCCGGCAGGCCGGGCACCCGAACGGGCCCCGACCGCCAGGGGGCGCCGTGACCTTCCTGCCGGCCCGGCGTTGCAGTAGGCGACGCGTACGCCGTCAAACCCCCCTTGGACGACGTACGCAGGCAAGGGGCCCAAACGGCGCGCCGGCCTCGGGCCCCGCCAACCCGGGCGGAACAGCGGTGCGCCGGAGCAGCGGCTGGTCCCGCACTGCGGGGGGCGGGCGGACCCCGCCCCCAGCGACCCCGGCTCCCCGGCACCGCCAGGCGGTGTAGCGGTGCCGCCTGCTCTCGGACGCGAGGCAGCGGGCCCGGGAGACTCGGGCGGGCCCGCTGCTTGGGTCCAGGGTGGGACTCCTGGACCGCTTTGGCGCACGGCGCCGCCGTCGGTCGTCGCCGTGCCCCGTCGTGGCACCCGTTCCACTGCCTCCCAGCGTCCCCCACACGGCCGAACCGTGCAGTACGACAGGCCTGCCATGACCACGCATCGCGCCGAGCCGGGCCTTCACCTCCCTCTCTCCCATGTGACCAGGCAAGACTTGGGGGAGGTATGTTCCGCGCAGCTACGACCGCTCACAAAGCCGCAGGGTGTGGGGATGCGGGGGTGTTGCGGCTGGGCGGGTCGCCGCGGTGAGCCTCGTCCTGGAGGAGCAGGGAGAGCAGGGAAGCCACTGTCAGGCCCAGATCGGCCTCGGTGGGATGGCGGAGCCCCCTCGTGGGTTCGATCCGGTAGGTGTTGCCGCGTCCCTCTCGCGTGTGGGAGAGGTAACCGTCCTGCTCGAGGTCGGCGATGATCTTCTGCACCGCGCGCTCGGTGAGCCGGCAGTGCGCGGCGATGTCTCGGATCCGCGCGCTCTGGTTCTCCGCGATGGCGGCAAGTACGCGGGCGTGGTTCGTCAAGAAGGTCCAACCGGTGTGGGACTCGGGCACTCCAACCATGCCCCGAGTTTATCCGACCCCTCTTTCACGCATCCAGACACACGTACTATCGTTCATGCATTGTGGTTGGCGTATCTCCGATCAGGGGAACGTTGCGACAGACGATCGGCAACCAGACGCGGGAGTGAACCATGCATGCCCCTGCCCACGGCGGCCAGCCCTCCACGGCGCCGGGCCCCCTCAGCCCGAACAGCAGAAACAACGCATCCCCGCTCGTGCCGCCAACCCTGGCGATGGCAGCGTACGAACGGCGTGGGAGCAGGATCCGCGTGACCGTTCGCGGCGAACTGGACCTCGACTCCGCCCACGCACTACGACCAGACCTGTTCCAGGCACTCGCCGACTCCACCACCGGTCTCGACCTGGACCTTGGCGGTGTCGACTTCTGCGACTGCGCCGGCCTCGGCGTCCTGCTGGAACTCCGGCCACGCGCCCTGAGCCAGGGCAAGACCCTCGCCCTCCACGCTGCCAGCCCGGCCGTCGACAGACTGCTCTTCCTCCTGGGCGTCCAGGATCTGTTCACCAGGCCGAATCCACGCCTTGTCGCAGCCCTGCCCCACCCAGCACCCGCCGCCTCAGCAACAAACGCGACCGCCACATGCGCGAGACGCCAACTCGCCACCCAGTAGAGTGTCTGGTCGGCGTGCGGTCGTCCGGCGGGATCCGCGCGTCAGGTGCTGTCGGTTCTCCGCTCACCGCCGCTCCAGGGGCGCCTGGGCTCTGGCCTCTACCGCGGTAGCGACGGTGACGAGCCCAGTCAGTCCTCTGGTTATCGTGGTGGGAAGCGGTCGGGGATCGATCTGTGGTGGGTCAGGGTCGCAAAGCGCCGCTCTCCGCTCGCCCACTGGTCGGTGATGCTGAGGGCGAGATCCTTGGCGATCGAGCCGAGCGCGCGGGGAGAAGACTGTTCGCCCCTGTAACCCGGCAGCTGCTACTGGATGGCGGAGACAAGCAGCGTCTGCCGGGGTTCCCGCAGGGGCGCGAAGGCGCTCCTCGATGCCGGCCGTGCGTTCGATGAGGTCTGTGCCTGGAGAGGACGGAGGTCGGGCGCGATGTCCTCCCGGCGGACGGCCAGGCGCACACTCCGTGAGGTCGCCCGCCGGGTGTGCGAACCGGGCGGCCTGTAGCCGCCATGCCCCCACAAGGGTCCCTGGCGCCGCACCGGCCGTAAGACCCGCGGTTTCCCACTGCCCGACAATCGACACGCAAACCGGGCATGGCCAGCGGTTGCGTGGCTGGCGTGTGCAGTGGGTCAGGTGTTGGAGCCGCCGCTGGTGCGCCGTTGCCCGGAGCAGCTGCTACGCCAGTCCAGCACCAGGGTGGTGGCGTCGTCCGCCAAAGATCCCCGACACGCGGTGAGGACCGCTGCCGTCAGGGCCCGAACCACTTCGCGCGGGTGCTCCTCGCGGGTCTCGCGGATCAGAGCCGGCAGGTCGACCGCGGCCGCGCCGCGCTCCCGCATCCCGTCGGTGAGCAGCACCAGACGGTCACCCGGCTCCAGACGCAGCCGCTGCACCTCGTAGGCAACCGGGGCGGGCACGCCGAACGGCAGGTTCACCTTCACCGGCAGTTCCTCCACCCGGCTACCTCGCACGCGCAGGGGCCAGGGATGGCCGGCGTTGACCAGCTCGCAGACACCGGTGTCCAGCTCGATGCGCAGCAGTTGCCCGGTGGTCATGCCCCGGGCGTGGCGGGTGAGCGCCCGGTGCGCGGCGTTGGCCTGATCGAGGATGCTGAGGCCGGCACGGCGGGCGCCGCGCAGGGCATTCACGGTCAGCGTGGCCAGCAACGCGGAGGCGGTGTCATGACCCATCGCGTCCGTGATCGACAGATGGAGGGTGTCCTCGTCGAGGGCGTAGTCGTAGGTGTCGCCGCCGATGTCGTCGGCCGGGGCCAGGCCGCCGGCCAGAGTGAAGTGCGCTCCCTCGCAGCAGGACGCCGAGGGCAGCAGCTGGTGCTGGATCTCCGCGGCCAGACTCATGGGGGTCGTGCGCCGGCCCCAGTGATAGAGATCGGTGAAGCGGCGGTCGGTCACCACTATGTAGGCCAGCGCGTGCGCGGCCTGCCCGACTGCCTTGCGCGCCGCATCGTCCGCGTACGGCACTATCAGTTCCAGGACGCCGATGCAGTCACCGCGGTTCGTCACCGGCACCACCAGCCGGCAACCGCCCTCGACGTCCTCCTGGTGCAGCCGCTGGGAGCGAAGCACCTGCTCGTAGACGCTGCCCGTCAGCGCGATCCGCTCCGCATCACCCCGCGCCTGCCCGGCCGTGCCGACTCGGGGCAGGCGGACGGCCTCACGCCCGAGCATGTCGACGAACCAGAACGACACCTCCGAAGCGGAGAACCGCTTCTCCAGGTTCCGTGCGACCACATCCACCGACTCCACCGGCGCGGCATCCTCCGCCGCACCCAACACCTCATCCAGGTCCAAGCCGACATCACCGGCCACAGCCACCTCCCAATCCACGCGGTCCACCCGATTCGCCTTCCCCGGCAGACGGGAAACCGGATGCACCGGATGCACGAGATTGCGAGAACCCCAGGGTGGACCGCGGTCATTCTTCTCCCGAGATGGGGGGCCGAAGACGGCTCCGGGGGCGTCGGCCAGCGCGACGCGGGCGGTGATCCACCTACCGACCGGCTCCCGTCACGCGTTCCCCACGATTCGGATGGCGCTGCGCGAGACCACCCCGGCCCGGCCGTCACCTCCGCAGCACGACGCCAGCCGACGCGCCAGCTGCGACAGGAAGCAGCGGGCCCGGGAGACTTGGGCGGGCCCGCTGCGGCTGGTCCAGGGTGGCCTCCTGGAAACTTGGGGCATGGCGCGTGCGCTTTCCCCCCAACGAGTTCCTGACCGCGATGGAGGGCTACAGGCAGCGTGACCCGGAATTGGCGCTCGTTTTGGGCGCCGTCAAGATGACCGTCAAGGGTGGCATCGGCAAGTTGCGGGAGAAGGCACGCGGTGGAGGCTGGCGGCCGGGACAGGGCTGGCCCGCCCCCGCCCGGCCGACATGGCGTCCGGACATCCGCGCGGTCGTGATCTCCCGGGCCCGGATCAGCATGCATCGCAAGATGCTCCGCCTGGCCGCGGCCACCGGCCGGTACCCGGTCGCGGTTCTGTCGGACTGCGCCGTGTACGCCGCCGACGGGCCCGGCCCGCTGGACGTCCTGCCCTACGACACCGACGGCAAGACCGTGCCCGGCAGTTTCCGGCTCGGCGTCTCCCTCGGCATGGTCAAGCACGAGGGCACCCAGACCGTGCTGTGGGGCGCCAACGTCCTCGAACCGGAGAAGCAGCCAACGCGGCCTGCGCGAGATAGACGACCAGGACCATTCCGTACAGCTGCACGCGTGACAGGGGGCCCTACGATGTCCGACCCTGCGATCGCCTGCCTTCAGCAGCCCGCCGACGTCGTCATGCGACGGATACGCGGGCGCTCGCCTATCCCAAGCGCGGCCGCATACGAACGATCCTTGCACCTGAACCCTGCGCAGCACAGATGCGACCTGATCGCCCCACCATCTGACTGACAAGACCCCAGGCCAGGCCCCTGATCAGCACACCGCCCACAACCACTGCGCACACGGTTGATCCCCCGCCCGCCTTTCAGCGGGTCCGAAGGGTGTAATGCGCTTCGATGACGCCGTTGGTGAATGTGCGGCTGGACGCCAGGGTCATGGGGATCTGGTCGCCGTCAGCGAGGGTGCGGCCGGTGCCGACGACGATGGGGTTGATCTGGAGGTAGAGCTC
This sequence comes from Streptomyces sp. 1222.5, assembly GCF_900105245.1. Lineage (NCBI taxonomy): Bacteria > Bacillati > Actinomycetota > Actinomycetes > Kitasatosporales > Streptomycetaceae > Streptomyces > Streptomyces sp. 1222.5. The sequence goes on from NZ_FNSZ01000002.1 coordinate 10,635, forward strand.
GTCCAGCAGACCGTTGCGCATGAGCCATTGGACCAGAGTGATGCTGCCGCCGACGTTGATGGTGCCGCCGGGCTGTTCCTTCAGCGCCCGGATCTGGCCGTCGACGTCATCGCCGGTAACCAGCCGGCTGTTCTTCCACTCCTCGACGCTGGTCAGTGACGACGAAACGACGTACTTGGGAGAGGAGTTCATCCACTCGGCGGTGGGCACCTGCTCGTTGGTGGCGTACGGGAAGAACGCGCTCCACTGCTCGTAGGTACCGCGGCCCAGCAAAGCGGTGTCGGCGTCCTCGAACAGCCGCAGCACGGCCGCGCCCGTCTCAGCAGTGCTGAAGGGCATGCTCCACGTCTCCGGAGCCTCCACGACACCGTCCAGAGACGAGAACAGCCCGGCGACGATCTTCCGCATGAGTTACTCCCGCGAGTTCAGGTGTCATCAGCAGCACCCGTCCAACGCAGCGCACGGCATGCACTCAGCGATGGCGGACGGGAAACAGCCAGGAGCCTCGCCGATCCAGGAAAGACTCGTCCAGCCCGTGCGGGCTTCGCAAAGCGACTTGACCAGGTCCGCCACGACGCACGTGTGTAACACACCCTCTCCCCTGCCGTCGGCACGCGATCGCCCAGGGCTGCAAGGGCGAGGTCGAAGGCATCGACTGGAAGGGCGAGGTCGAAGGCATCGAACTGACCCTGACGTGCCGGCCGACGGTAGCGGACACCTCACCAGGGCCGGAGGCGGGCTGGCAGTGATCCGGCTTGTCCTACGACGGTCGTGCGCATCAGCCAGGCAGGTTCACCAGGGAGTAGCTGAGCGCTGCCGGGTCCAGGCTGGCATGGTCTTGGGTGACCGTCGTGATCTGATGTGAGCACTGGGTGTCCGAATACAGTGCGAGGGCCTTGCCGTCCCCGAAGCCTCGGGCCGCTGAGCGAGCGGCGGAGATGCCCAGCGTGCTTATCGTGTGGCAGCCAAGGGCATTCGGAAGCACGGACTTGTTTCCGGTGAAGGATGTTTCGTCGAACACGCAATAGCCGCTTTGCTGGCAGTTGCCTGATGCGTCAGCCACGGCAGGCACCGTACCGCTCGTGGCTATAGCCGCAGTTAGGAAACTTCCTGCCAGCAGCTTCGCTGCGTTCCTCATCGCATACTCCTTGAAATCTGGCTCAGGCGCCTTTATCGATCCTCAGAACATCCAGAAGGGCCGAGCGAATGTTCCGGTATCGGTTCTCGACCTCGTCGAGGGCGTTGGGAACGTGACCTGCCCCCGCTTCGATGACCAGTGTCCAGGGCAGCTCTTGGCGTGCTGCCTCGTCGGCCGCTAGCTTGCTGTGCTGCCATTGCGTCACCTCGTCCTCACTGCCGTGGACGACGAAGACGCGTTGTCCGGGAGCCGTCGTGGACAGGTGCTTCGGGTCGAAGACCCGCTGTGCTGAAGTCGCTGACGCGGCGATTTCGAACCGCTCTCCGAACCACTCTCGGTAGGAGGAATCGCTCGCTGCTGCCTGCTCTGCATGGCGCCGGATGTCGATGAGCGGGGCACTGGCAACTGCGCCGGCGAGGTCCTCACGGAGGACACAGCCCAGCAGGGCGAGCGCGCCGCCGAAACTTCCGCCGAGAAGGGCGATGTCCGCTGGTGCGATTCCCCAAGCGGCGGCTGCCGCGATGCATGAGTCAACGTCCTCCTGGAACGCGGTGGTCCAACTCTTCCATGCGCGCTGGGTGTGGTCCGGACCGTATCCGGTAGAGCCGCAGTAGTTGAGCCCGATGACCGCGACCCCGGCGTCGAGGAGTTCGCGGTACAGCCCGTCCCAGCGGAGTTCGTCGCGTTCCAGGGACTCAGGTCCGCCGTGGAGGGAGACCACAGCTGCCACCGGAGGCCGCTTCGGTAGGTATTGGAGCACCGGCGTCCGGCCGTACCAGGCATGGGACAGTGCGGCTTGCCCCTCATACGGGGGCACTTCGCCCTTGGCCTGATGCAGGTTCACGTCGAGGTCCAGCCAGATCCACGAGGACCCTTGCAATGTCGAGACCCGGTACATCCCGATCCCCTGGGGGCCGGCTGCCCGGATGCGTATGCGGCCGGTCCCGTGCAGGGGCAGCGGTGCGCTCTCCTTGCTCTGCGGGTCCGTCACGTGAAGGGTGTCGGAACCGTCGTCGGTGACAACGATCAGGACACGCTCGCTGCCGTCACGCAAGAAGCGTGCGTCGTCGATGTGCCCGGCCGGCCCGGCGACCCGGATCGAAGAGGAAGACGTGAGGTCCCACACCCGAAGGCAGCTCTCAGCGCCTGACGGTGTCTCGATGAGGAGAGCGCGCCCCTCCCAGCCGTCTGCCCATCGAGCGACGACCGACTGTGGGGCGGACAGTGACAGCGGACGTTCAAGGTGAAGCTCGGAGTCCCATGGACCGCGGTCTTCGCGGATGACGGCCACGTCGTATCGAAGGTCCCAGTGCAGCAACTGCCCCGAGCTGGAAGGCCTGTGGGTCCATCCACGCTTGCCCGGGCCGATCTGCAGGAACGCGACGGTCCCTACGCTGTCCTCGACCGTGAGCACCAGGCAGGGGTCGCCGTCCTGGTCCCAGCCGTGCACAACATCCGTCAGGGTCCGGTGGCCGTGCTCCGAAGGTGGCAACGGCGCGGTCCAGCTTTCGCTCTCCCCGCGTAGGCCGGTTTCTACGACTACGACGCCTGTGTCGTTCATGTGCACGGCCACGAACGCTTCACGTGCTTCGACGAACAGGACGGCATCACCGTCGAGAGGAATGCGGGCGTTGGCCGGGGCGCCTTCCGCGCCAACGGGTCTTTCGATGTGCAGGGTGCCGTCTTCCTGAACCGAGCCCAGGATCGGGCCGGTGGCCCACGAGAGGAAGAACCTGCCGCGCTCGGTGAAGAAGACCTGTGCTACGTGGCGCTGGGGGATGGCGTCAGGAAGTCGCATGCGCACTCTGCCTTTCCGGATCGGCCTCGGCGACTTTGCGCAGACGGCCGTAGAAGGTGGGTACGAGCAGTGCGTTGGCCAGGGTGAGCCCTGTGGCGATCAGTACTGTGTGGGAACTGCCGAGTTGGTGATACAGCCAGCCGCCTACCGCGCCCCCCAAAGAGTCGCCGGCCAGGAAGGCACTCTGTACGAGCCCGAAGAGAACCCCGGCCAGGCCGCTGGGGAAAGCGCTCAGCTGCAGCAGTTCCTGGGAGATGGTTGCTCCAAGCAGGAAGGCACCGCGCACCGCCAGGGCGCAGGCCGCCAGCCAGGGACTCACAGACAGGGCCAGGATCAAGGTGGCTGCCGCACAGCAACTTTCCGACACCAGAAAGACCGCCATGGGGGAACGCTCGCGCAGATACTTCCCGGCGACGGCCGCTGCGGTCAGCCGGACGACGCTGGCTGCCGCGAGCACGACACCCACGAGAGCTACGGGCACGCCGCGCTCGGCAAGCAGCAGCGGCAGGTACGGGCTGAGGATGCTGACGTAGGAGCCCATCAGAAGCCCGAGGCCAGCAACGCCGAGCGCCAGCGCCTTGTGCTGTCGGAACACCGTGGCGAACCCCGCCTCACTGCTCTTTGCCTGGCCGGCGGGGACCGTACTGGTATGGGTCGGGGGGATGAGGAGCAGCCCGGACAGAACGCAGCCTGCGGCCATGAGCAGCACGAAAACGTATCCCCGGTCGCCCGTACCGATGAACGCGGCGAGCGCACCAGCGGTGCCCATGCCGAGAGCCGTCCCGGCCTGGTTCATGAACTCCCGGCGGGACACGATGCCCGCCCGTTGCACCTCGGTGGTGTTGTGCAGGGTCCAGGTGCGAAGGCCGATGAACACCGATGAGGCCCCGACCCCCGCCACCAGGCCGGAAGCCACCGCCACGAAGGAACTGTCGTGGACGATGCGCAGTGACATGCCGATCGAGTAGAGGACGGTGCCCGCGACGAGAACCAGTCGTGGTCCCACCCGGTCAGAGAGCCGGCCGATGAACACCGACGTGGTACCGGCGATGGCCATTGCGGTGTAGGAGAGACCGAAGTTCACAAGATCGTCGTGCGCGTTGAAGTACAGCGGGTGCACTGTCTTCGAGAGCCACATGCCGGTGAAGAACATGAAGGTGTAGGCCGCAACACGGCGGGCACCCGGGACTGGCAGGCCATGATCTACTGGCCTGCCGTCGGAGGAACGCGTAGACGTCTTCTGGGCTTTGGACACAAGATTCCTTGCTTCGAGCACGCCGGGTAGCGCGAATTGGCGGGCCTGGTCACGCCATGGCGGCCGCCACTTGTTCGAGGTTGGCACGGGCGTCGGGGTTGTTCGGAGTGAGTGCGAGGACTTCTTCCAGCGCCGACTGAGCCGCCGGCAGATCCCCGAGCTGGGCGTGCTGCTCGGCCGCCAGAGTCAGGAGCTTCACCGCCTGGTCCTGCGGAAGCAGAGCGTGATCCACGCTGCAGGCCAGCTGCAACGCCTTCTCCGGCTGCTCGGACTCGGCCAGTAGGTACGCGTAGTCATACAGCGCTTCGGTGTCTTGCGGTGCGCATTCGTGCGCGACGCGGTAGGCGTCGAGCGCCTCCGTGGTCTTTCCGAGCTGCAAATATGTGAAGCCCAGCAGAGAGTGCACCTCCTGGATGGAGGGACCCAGATCCCTTGCCTCCGTGAGACTGGCCAGTGCTTCGTCGAACCGCTCCGAGCTCAGATAGCAGTTGGCGAGCTCCATGTGGTACTCCGGCATTTTCCCATCGACAGCGAGCAGCTCGAGATAGGTATCGATGGCAGAATCAATTCTGCCGATTCGCCGGTAACACTGCGCCAGGTTGTAAATCAAAACCGTCTGGTGCATGCGATGGACCGCAGTGCCGTTACGGAGCTTCGATATCCCCGTTGTCAGGTGCTCTATCGCCTCGTCGATACGCCCGCGCCGAAATTCCACGAGGGCATAGCCGTTCCGGTTGAAGACCCGGTGGAAGGTGAGATCCCGCTCGTCGTCCTCGTCCACCTGGTCGAGGGCCGCGTATCCGTGTTCCAGGTACTCGGCGGTCCGGTCCAGGGAGCGTAGGTACGCAGGGTGATGGCGCGCGTAGAGCATGGACAGTGCGTAGTCCGCGCCGGCCACACCGACAGGGTCCGGGTCGCTGCGCCACCTGAGATAGCAGAACTCCGCTTCCAGGGTCCTGCCCTGCATGGTGTATGCCAGACCGAGGCGCCCCCAGACAGCCGGCACGTCGCGGCGGGGCTGGATGCCCCGCAGAATCCGCTCTGCCGTCCAACTGTCTCCGACGCTCAGGTACTCCACGGCCTGCTCGTACAAATGGTCGAGTTCGGCCTGCGACAGCGTCCCGACTTGGGTGAAGAGCCGGTTGATGGTCTCTTCCCGGGGGTTCTTCGGAGGATGGGCCGTGACGCTGGAACCGCCCGCGCCCACTCGCAGTCGCACCTCGACGTCCCGTTCCGGCAGAGTCGCCAGAGTCTCCAGGAACAGCCGACTGCCTTCGTCGAGTAGCTCTGCGTGGTTCACCTCAACGACGCACGGTCCGACAGCGGACAGCCACGCCCTGCCGACATCACGGAAGTTCCGGACGAGTCGGTCCTTGAGAAAGAACCGAATGCGGTCCTGGGCTTGAGCGGCGTCCGTGAGGCTCGCTTCAGTGCCGATGCCGGAGCAGGACGGGTCGTCCGGGGAGATCAGCTTGAGTCCGATCAGCGCCTCTCGCGGCCAGCCGGATCTGTCCGTCACGTCGATCAATGCCTTGACCGGCGAAAAGTTCACGACTCCACGATCGGCTGAAACGACGAAATGGCGCACCCCGGCCCCCGTATCCCTCACAAGTTAAATTCGTAATGAAATCGCGCCCGTGGGGGGCAGGCAGTCCCTGCCCCCCACGAATAGGTGGTGCCGCGGATCAGACCGGGGCGTTGTACATCACAGAAAACGTGACCTTCTTGACCGCGGGAGCAGCCTTGATGAGCTTCATCGCATTCTCCTTTCTCATTTCCCGAACGGTTGCCCGGGGATGAATCAAGGTTTAACTCACCTAACTTTCGAGAGGCAACTCATATTGTGCTAACCAAAGTCGTGACGTGGATCACAATCGCTTTGGAGTTTGCTGGAAAACGATGAAGTCCAGCCATCCATGGAGAGTTGGGGAACCTCGAGCGACTGTCGACTCTCGCCCAGTTCTCCCTTGCCGTCCGAGGAAGCCCTTGCAGACCAGACCGGATGATCCGCTACGTCGTAATCCAGCCATGAAAGGTGCGCGTCCGGTAACCGGCCCAGGCGGCTACCGGACCGTGGATGCCGGGTTCGCGCCCACCACAACGCAGCCCCGCCGTCGCGTCATTGACCTACTGCGTCGGCCGCCTCGGCCAAAGCGGCGGCTGGTCCTCTGGACCTGGCAGTGCCCCGAGGCGGCGCCGAGATCCTGATCTTCGAACCCAGGCCGGACGACCCTCCTTCCTTCACTGCGAGCTAGGTGCCGGCTACTACCCCAGCGGGGCCCGGCCCGATCTTCTGCGCCCGGCGCTGGAGGCCGCAGGGGTCATCGCTCCGGAAGACTCCCTCGACGATCTGCTCGCCGACGAGGAGCTGTCGCCCCTCGAAGCCAAGCGCAAAGACCCTCGAGGTCATCGGCGAGCACTTCGGACCGAGCTCCCACAGCAGATGATCGTGAGCGGGCACCGACGAGATGCTCGTGCAGGGCGACCGGACGAGATGCTCGTGTAGGGCGCGACGGTCGCCGGTCAGGACCCACCGCGCGATCCACTGAGCCTTTTCCATCATCGGCCTGAGCTGGTCAGACGCAGGACGGCGGAAACCCGCGTCTCGCCCTGAATCGCGGCGCGCCCCCGGCCTGACGACGGCCGGCCGGGGGCGACGCTGCCCGCCGGCCCCGGTCGGTCCTGTCACCTCTCGTCGAGCTGCGCCGCGGTCCGCGCATTGGGCGTTCCGTGGGCGTCCTTGATGGTGTTCCTTACTGGTTCGTCGGCGTCAACCACGCCGGTCGGAACGTCGATGGCGATCCGGCGGCAGCGTGCGGAGATAGGCTGCATCTGTCCCACAGATGGAACTGTCCGGATGCACTGCAACGCAGTCCTGGAGGGGGCGGCCGATGGAACTCCGACAGCTACGGCACTTTCTGGCGCTGGTCGATGAGCGCAGCGTCACCCGCGCCGCAAAGCGGGAGCTCATCGTGCAGTCGGGCCTGTCGAACTCGCTCCAGGCCCTCGAACGCGAACTCGGCACGCCCCTCTATGTCCGCGGGACTCGGCCGGTCCGGCTCACCGCGGCCGGCGAAGCCCTGGTCGGCCCGGCACGCCGGACCGTGATCAGCGCCGCGCAGGCGGAAGAGGCCGTGCACCACACCCGTGACGTGCTCATCGGCACCCTGCGTCTGGGCGTCGGGCTCTCCGCCCAGCATCTAGTGCCGTTCGCCTCCTACCTCGGCGAGTTCACCCGCGATCACCCCGGCATCGACCTGCGCCTCCAGTACGGGCCCGCGCTGACGATGATCTCGATGGTCGGGACCGGAGAGGTGGACTGTGTGATCGGACCCGCGGTCGGCCGGATCCCCGGCGTCCGGATGACCGGCCTCGCGCGGGAGCCGCTGCGCCTCGTCTGCCGTGCCGATCACCGCCTGGCGGAGCGGTCCGACGTCACCCTCGCGGAACTGGCCGACGAGCGGTTCGTCGAGGTGCCCCCGCGGTGGACGGCCCGCCTGCTCAGTGACGCCGCGTTCGCCACCGAGGGGATCCAGCGCCGGGTCGTCTGTGAGGTCGGCGACTGGGAACTGTTCCTCGCACTGGTCGGCGCGGGCGTCGGCATCGGCTTCGCTCCGACCGGCCTGCAATACCCGGTGCTGACCGCCCCGGACAGCGTCCTGCGGTTCGTCGAGGTCGAGGGCGTGCGTCTGGAGCGGCACATCCACCTGATGCTGCCCCCGGCGGGCGAGACCAGCCCAGCAGCGGCGCGGTTCGCCGATCAACTGCTGCGCGTCCGCTCGGCGGGCGGCTGACCCGCCGCCCGTCGGCGACCGCGGCCCTGCCGACCCGGGAGCGGCGCGGCTGCGGAGGCGCCCGCGCTGCCACCATCTGATCGTCAGATGGACTCCATCTGGGGCAAGCGCGACGCACGCGACATCAGCGGCGATGGAGGCGCGGTTGTAAGGGGGGTGAAGCTTTGACGCCGACCGCGGACACCGGCTGGACGGCGGCGAAGAAACGCCGCTCCGGACGATCCGCCACACGGTCTGCGCCTGCACAGCCCATGAGAAGAAGAAGGAGGTCACTGAGGTGAACCTCACTGACCACGCCGGAGTCCGGCTCACACACGGCAAGCCCAAGGTCAACGGTGTGGAGATCCACTACGCGATCGGCGGCACCGGCGAGCCGGTGTTCCTGGTGCACGGCGTGCCGAAGACCATGGCCCACTGGCGTCACGTTGTACCGCTGCTGACCCCGCACTACACCGTCATCGTGCTCGACAACCGGGGTGCCGGCGGCTCCCAGCGCCCCCTGTGCGGCTACGACACCTCCACGATGGCCGCCGACGTCGCCGCACTCGCCACCCACCTCGGCTTCGACCGGTTCCGCGTCGCCGGCGAAGACTGGGGCGCGGCCATCGCCTATGCCGTCGCCGCCTTCCACCGGCCCCGGGTGCGGCAACTGGTCTTCCAGGAAACGCTCCTGCCGGGACTTCCGGTCGGCCCGGGAATGCCGGGCGGCGGCCCCGACCCCTCGCTCGCCCCCGACGACGGCCGCACCGGCTGGCACTTCAGCTTCTTCAGCCTGCCGCACATCCCCGAACTACTGCTGGCCGGACGGGAACGGCCCTTCTGGACGTACTACGCCCGCCGCCAGATGTGGGACCCCAGCGCGCTGGCCGAGGAAGACGTCAACGAGATCGTGCACTCGGCCGAGCAGCCCGGTGGCACCAGGGCCATCCTGGAGATGTACCGCGCCCGGCAGACCGACGCCGAACAGAACCGCCCGCATTATGCCGACCCGCTCAGCTGCCCGGTCCTGGCCGTCGGAGCCGAGGAATACCTCGGGGACGCGGTAGCACAGCAGATGGCGCAAGTGGCCGACGACGTCCACGGCGTCGTCATTCCCGCGGCCGGTCACAACATCGCGCTGGAGAACCCGACCGCTCTGGCCCAGGCCTACCTCGACTTCTTCGCAGCCGGCTGAGGTCCGGCACCGTCCCGTGCCGCGACGTCCGGACATGAGCAGGCCGAAGGTGGCGTAACGAGAGGGCCGGGCGCGGCACCGCACGGACGTTCCCCGGCGTCACCGCGGCCTGCAGTGTCGCCGCACCCGGTGAGGCGGCCCGGTGTCACGGGGATTCGTGACTGGAGGCCGTGCTCCGCAGAACGTTAGACATGAGGCGTCCACTCAGTCAGCCTTCCCAACCTGCTTACGCCGTCTCGGAGTTGGCCTGACACAAGGGCGAAGCCCCTGGTAGACGGGTTGTCGACCAAGAGCAACCTGTCCGCCCGGAGCTTCACGTGCTTGTTTACCCGTCGGGGATCGATCTGTCCACCTCGACCCTGCGGTACTTCTCCCGCCTGCTGGCCACCCGACGCCGGGAGCGGGGCACGCGGTGGCGCCGGCTCCCCGCGCACCGGCAGGCCCTGCTGGTCCTGGCCCATCTGCGGTGCGGGCACACCTACGCCCAGCTCGCGGCCGGGTTCGGTGGCGGGATCGCCACCGTCTACCGCTACGTCACCGAGGCGGTGGAGGTCCTGGCCGCCGTCGCCCCCGACCTTGCCACCGGCCGCCCGCACCGCCGCACGCAAGGCGTTCGTCATCCTCGACGGCACCCTGCTGTCCATCGACCGCATCGCCGCCGACCGCCCGTACTACTCCGGGAAGCACAAGAAGCACGGCATGAACGTGCAGGTCATCACCGACCCGTTCGGGCGCCTGCGGTGGGCCTCACCCGCCTTGCCCGGCGCGGTCCACGACATCAAAGCCGCCCGCACCCACGGCGTCATCGACGCCCTGGCCGAGGCCGACGTCCGGTGCTGGGCGGACAAGGGGTACCAGGGCGCCGGCGGCACCGTGCGTGTCCCCTACCGCGGCCGTTGGGAGAAGCTCTCCGCAGGCCAAAAAAACGTCAACGTCACCCACGCCAAGATCCGCGCGGTCGGCGAGCAGGCGATGGCCACCCTGAAGTCCTGGCGACTGCTGCACAAGCTCCGCTGCAGCACCACCCGCGTCACTGACCTGGTCAAGGCCGTACTCGCCCTTCACCTGGCAACGTCAAGCTGAGGTCGGAAAAGCCTCACTGTCCCGACTTCCGAAAGCGGATCGCCATCCGGTTGGAGCAGGGCCGCAGAAGTGTCGTCCTCGTCGAAGGCGAACCGGGCGACGATCCGGGAGTCGAAGAGCCAGAAGTCGTAGTCCGGCAGGCGCAGCTGCACGGCCCGAGCGCGGGGGAGGTTGCGGATGACCTCGCCCGCGGCCAACCGGGCGCGCTCGCGAGAAGGAAACGCTGCCCGTCCGTGACTGGGTCGTCGACCAGCCGCACGCGCTCGAACCGCTTCCGGCGTACGAACGTCTCTGCTTCGGCGCTTGCCGGCGCCGTGTGGCCGTCGGGAGGCCGCCTCCCTGCGCTGCGCCCCACGCCGTCGACTGGCCGCAGATTCTCGCTCTTCATGACCTGTTGGCGGAGCTGGAGGGCGACAAGCGTCTGGGGCGCCATCACCGGCTTCTCGTCACCCGTGCCCACCTGCTGGAAGTGCTCGGCCGGTACGAGGCTGCCGCGCGTGCCTGTCGTGAGGCCACCCGTCGCACCGTCAGCGCCCACGAGCGCCGTCACCTCACTCGACGCGCCCTCCGCCTGCAGAGCCCGGTGTGAAGCGGACGGCACGCCATAGGGCGGTCGGTGGGGCCGTGGCGCTCAGCGGTAGGCGGCGAGGAACGTGCGGACGCCGGCGGTTGTGTAGTGGTCGAGGTCGGTCTCGGTGTGCTGGGGTGAGCCGGTGGCCGGCGAAGTGGTTGGCGGCCAGGAGCGGATCGTCCACGCGCAGCAGCCGCTGATCGGACAGACGCGCGAAGGTGGCCGCCAGGGTGTCCAGGACCCGTTGAACATTCTGGGTGTACCAGGCGGTGCCCAGTTCGGGGAAGGCTTCGGCGTTGGCGGTGATCAGCCGCCGCAGCTGCAGCACCTGGGGCTGGGTGAGGGTGCCCACGAAGCGGCGGGCGAGCCGGTTGTGGTTCTCGTCCAGTGAGGCGGCGTCGGTGGGGGCGTCCGCCGCCGGCTCGATCACGGCGTCGGTCTGGTCGGTGGTGGCCAGGACGATCTCTGCGAAGAGCTTCTTCTTGTTCGCGAAGTGCTTGTAGACGGTCTGTTTGGACACCGCGGCCGGCTTGGCGATGTCGTCCATGCTGGTGCCGGCGTAGCCCTTCTCCATGAACACCTGGGTCGCGGCCTCCATGATCGCCTGATGCTTGCGGCCGACCGCCCCTGCTCCCTGGTCTCCATGTCTCCTCCGGTCATCAGCAAGCGCCTCGCGTACTGGACAGTCAGGCCTATCCGTCCGTCGGTGTGACCGCCGAGTTCAGTCCTCGTGCTCCTGGTTCGTCGCGGTGTCCGAGGCCAGGGCGCTCCACTTCTCGGCGAGGTGTCTGCCGATGTGGTCGGGCACTGCGGGGACCGCGTCCCACACGCTGTCCTTGAGCGATCGGGAGTAGAAGCCGTAGGGATGGTCTGGTTCTTGGGGGTCGTCGCCCTCCGTGGTCTCCTCGGGTTCCTCGGGTTGGCTCCTGGAGATCACTTCTTCTCTCCTCTCTCCGGCCTGGCGGTTCTCTCCGCCGAAACCACGATGAGCCACTGGTCGGTGCGGCCCGAGAGGCCGCGGGCTCTCGGGCTCGACTTCGCCAGGTTCACGGAGCGTTGTCGCCGCGTGGCGGGGGACCGTGCGGGGGCGGGGGTCGGCCGGTGGACAGCACTCGATCGCCTGATCGACGCGGAGCCCGGCAGTCGTCCGTCCGCGCGTCCGCGCGGGGTGAAGCACGCTGCACGACGAGCCGCGGCCGGGTGGGACCTGGCTGAGTGTCGGTGGGGCTTGACCGCTGGGGCGGCTTGCGCAAGTCCGGATGGTCCCGGGCGGGTGGCCGCACGATTCTCGGGGGTAGCGCGGCCTGCGGGGCGACGAGAACGCGCGTCGAGATCAGATGGGGAGCACCGATGGGCTACATCCTGGGCGTCAACGCGCCGCCGACCCTGCGGCAGGCCGAGCAGTGTCCGTTCGGCGGGCACGATCCGAGTGCGTGCCTGTTGGACGAGTGGGGCCGCGTTGTGGCCATGGAGGAACAGGAACGTATCTCCCGTCAGCGGTACGGGATCTTCGAGGATCCTACGGACGCAATCGGCGCGTGCCTGGAGATCGCCGGTGTCTCGCTGGGCGACATCGATGTGGTCGCGGTTGGCTGGGACGTGCCGCGTGTTGCCGCGATCACGGGTGAGGGGTGGAGCTTCGGCTCGACCGACGCCTATCTGCGCCGGCTGGGGTTCGATCCGGCCGTGCACCGGCCGGAGCTCGTGTTCGTGGAGCACCACCGGGCGCATGCGGCGTCGGCGTTCTACGCCGCGGGCATACCGGAGGCGGCGGTGCTCGTGATGGACGGCAACGGGGAGGACGAGAGCATCAGCGTCTTCCACGGCAGGCCTTCCGGTGAACTTGTCCGCAGGGACCGTATGCCGCAGAGCCGTTCGTTGGGCGACATGTACGCCGCTGTGTCCCGTCATCTGAATCTCGGGCTGCTGAACGCGGGCAAGACGATGGGTCTGGCTTCCTACGGGCGGGGGGCGGGACTGGATCCGTTCCCGATGCTCGACGAGGAGGGGCGTCCGCTCTTCGCGCACCATGCGGACATGCAGCAGGAAGCGGTCATGCAGGCGTGGCGGGGCCATCTGGCGCGGCTGGCGCCCAAGCGTCTGACGCCCAGCCGGCTGCTGCACGAGGACACGCAGTCCGTGCGGCTGGCGTGGAGTGCGCAGGTAGCGGTCGAGCAGCAGCTGGTCCGGCTCGTGGAGTGGAGCCGCAAGATCACGGGTGCGGACGCGGTGTGCCTGTCCGGCGGGGTGGCGTTGAACTGCTCGGCGAACGGCCGGCTGGACGGTGCGGTGTTCTGTCCCCCGGTACCGCACGACGGCGGGGTCGCGCTGGGTGCGGCGTGGACGGTGCGGCGGCCGGCTCTGCCCGAGCGGATGGATCCGTTCCTGGGCAGTTCGCTGAGGGGGGAGGTGCCCGTGGACCTGAGAGCCGTCGACCTGGACCTGGACCGTGTGGTGGACCTTCTGGAGGGCGGGGCGGTGGGCGGTGTCGCGGTCGGGCGGGCCGAGGTCGGCCCGCGTGCGCTGGGCCACCGGTCGCTGATCGCGATGCCTTCTGTCGAGGGGGTCCGTGACCGGATCAACGTGGCCAAGAGCAGGGAGGCGTGGCGCCCGCTGGCTCCGGTGAGTCTCGCGTCGACGGCGGCCCGGTTCTGGGAGGTGAAGGACCCCTTGCAGCGGTACATGCTGGGGGCGACCGCCGTCACCGACCATGCCCGGGAGGTCATGCGGGAGGCGGTGCATGTCGACGGTACGGCGCGGGCGCAGATCGTCGCCGCCGACGACAGCCCGTTCGCCCGGATCCTGACGCGGATGGAGCGGGCGGGACTGCCTCCGGTGCTGATCAACACGTCGCTGAACGCATTGGGCGAGCCCATCGCGCACTCGGTCGATGACGTGCTGCGCACGTACGAGCAGTGTGCTCTGGACTTCCTGATCCTTGAGGACCGGTTGATCGTCCGCGGGTGAGGCGGTGTCTTCCGGCCGGACGGCGGAGCGACGTGGCGAAGTCGCCGTGAGTGGTGGTGCCGAGGGGGAACGGCGGCGAGTCGGAGTGCACGCTTGGGTGTGTGGGTCCGTCGTCGGCGCGGACGATTCGGGAAGCGAGGAGCACATGTCGTTTCAGGCGTACCTGGACAACATCGAGGACAAGACGGGCCTGACGCCCCGCCAGTTCATCGAGCTGGCGAAGGAGCGCGGTTTTGAGGGCCCGGAGCTGAAGGCGGGCCCGGTCCTGGAGTGGCTCAAGGAGGACTACGGGCTGGGCCGGGGTCATGGGATGGCTCTGGTGCACGTCTTCAAGAACGGCGCGCAGATCTCCGCCAAGCACGTCGGTTCGGAGGGCACGCACCGCGATGACTCCGACACGCTGTGGCTGGACGGGAAGGCCAACCGCCCCTGATTCGGCGCCGCCGCTTTGCCGCGGCACGCACGAGGCCGGCTCCCCCCTGCTGGGAGCCGGCCTCGTGCGTGTCAGCTGCCGGTGGTGGCCAGTGACGGTTCCTCGCGCTGGGTCCCGGTGGGCGGGGCGGTCTCGGCGGGGGCCGCCGTTGTGGCCGGTGCCAGCAGAGACGCGGGGACGGCAAGCAGGACGGCGGCCATCACGCCGGTGATGAACCAGGCGGAGGCGTCGTGCTCGGCGGCCCAGGTCGCGCCGGCGGGGGCGATGCCGCCGAGGACGGCGCTCATGACGGCGTTGGGCAGGCCGACGCCGAGGGCGCGGACCTTCGTGGGGAAGATGTCGGTGAGCAGCTTGGGCAGCACGGTGGTGGCGCAGACGAGGTAGACCACGCCGGAGCCGTAGGTGAACAGCAGGCTGGCGAAGGTGCCGGTCATCGTGAGGTACGAGACCGAGCCGGTGACCGCGAAGAAGGCGCTGGCGGCGACGAGCAGCCGGGTGGCGCCGATCCTGTCGGCGAGCAGACCGATGGGCACGTTGAGCAGCATCATCGTGGCGGTGGCGCTGACCACGACCCACATCATGGTGCCGGGCGTCGCGAGGCGGCCGCCGAGGGCGGGTACGACCGCGGTCCAGGTGCCGCCGACGGCGCCGGTGCCGGCCACGAACAGGGTGGCGGTCAGCACGCTGCGCCGGTGGGCGCGGAGCAGTTGGCGCAGGGAGCCGCGGTCGCGGCGGGAGTGGACCTCGCGCCGGTAGATCTCGGTCTCGGCGAGCCCGGTGCGCAGGACGAGCAGGACCAGGCCGAGGATGCCGCCGATCAGGAACGGCACGCGCCAGCCCCAGGAGGCCATGGGTCCGGGGCCGAGGGCGGTGGTCAGGGCGCCGCCGAGGAGGGAGGCGGTGAAGGCGCCCGCGCACGTGGAGAGGGAGAACAGGCTGCCGTAGGTGGCTTTGCGGTGGCGGGGGGCCACTTCCATCAGGTAGGCGGTGGCGGCGGGCCATTCGCCGCCGTGGGAGATGCCCTGTGCGGTGCGGGCGAGCAGCAGCAGGAGGGGGGCAAGGAGGCCGATGTGCGCGTAGGAGGGGGTGAGGGCGATCAGCAGGGAGCCGCCGGCCATCAGGGAGATGGCGAGGATGAGGGCGGGTCTTCGGCCGTGCCGGTCGGCGTGGCGGCCGAGGAGGATGCCGCCGATCGGCCGGACGAGGACGCCGATGCCGAGGACGGCGAAGGCGCCGAGGAGTGAGGTGAGGGAGTTGTGGGAGGGGAAGAAGCGGGTGGCGAACAGGGGGGCGAAGAGGCCGTAGCCGAGCCAGTCGAAGGACTCGATGAAGTTGCCGACGACGGTGGCGGCGACGGCGCGGCGGTGCGACGGCTGCGGGGTGGCGGTGGGCATGACGGGCCGTTGCTCCTTCAGACGGCGGCGTAGCCGTGTGCGGTGATGCGCCGGCCCGCTTCCTCGTAGTAGCCGGGCTCGGTGGGCAGGGTGGTGGCCAGGCAGCTGACGTAGCGGTTGTACATGCAGAAGGCGGCCGCGATGAGCACGGTGTCGTGCAGGTGGGTGTCGGTGGCGCCGGCGTTGCGGGCGGCGGCGATCGCCTCGTCGGAGACGGGGGCGGCTTGTTGCTGTACTTCGCCGGCGACGCGCAGCAGGGCGCGCAGGAGCGGGGTGACCGGGGCGGTGCCGGGGTCGCGGTGTACGGCTTCGACGACGGCTTTGCCGTCGTCGAGCTGGGCGGCGGCGGCCGCGCCGTGGGTGTCGGCGCAGAAGCGGGTGGCGTTGCGTTCGGAGACGTGGCTGGCGATCAGTTCGCGTTCGCCGCGGGTGAGGGGTGAGTCGCCGCGCAGGATCAGGTCGGCGAGGGCGTTGAGCGGGGCTGCCGTGTCGGGGCGGTCGCTCATCAGGCCTCTGATGCCGGGCAGGTCGCTGTCGAGGTGGATGTGCGGCACGGGTGAGGTTCCTTCGCTGCGGGAGGGGTGGCGGACCTCATCGTGAGGCACATATGGCAGCGGAGACCAACTTTATTTGTGCTGTGTGGAGTTGCTGGGTGTCGTCCGCTCTGGCGGACGGCCGGTGCGACGGCGTGGCCGCCGTCGCACGCGTGGCCGTGGTCGACGGTGAGGGGATGTCGGTGGTGACGTCGTCGGCACGGTGTCGGCCGTCGGTGGCCTCGGGGGCGCTGATGGGGGGATGCCCGGAGAGGCCGCACCGGTGTGTGGGCGGCGCGTGCTGGTGTGGCGGCCGTTCTTGCCCGGGCCGACTCACCTGTCCGCGTACCCCGCTGTGCCGCCGGGCGGCATTTCAGCGGGGTCCAGCGTCACATGGTTCTCTCCTTTCCGGTTGCCGGGGTTCGGATGGCTCGTTTCGCCGGGGGAAACGGATGTGGGAGCCGGGGTTCGCACGCCTTTTCCGGAGGGAATCGGTGTGACTTCAGGGAGCGTTGCTGGTGGAATGGAGCGGCCCTTTCAGCGGGGTTCCGTGTGCTTTCCGTGCCGTTCTCTGCAATGACTCTGACATGCCCTCAAGGGTGCTGTCAGCAGTTTCGCGCGGCACAGAAATGCCCTGGCACCGGTGTGTCACACCAGGCCGCTTCGGGCGGCCTGCAGGCCGAGTTGGAAACGGCTGCGGGCGCCGATCCGGTCGGAGAGGCTGGAGATCATCCGGCGTTCGCTGCGCAGGGAGATGCCGAGTTTCCGGGCCGCGGCTTCGTCGGTGAGTCCCTCGGCGAGGAAGCGGAGCAGGGCGCGTTCTCGTGGTGAGTACGCCTGCTCGGCGCCGTCACCGGTTCCGTCTGTCCCGTCTGTGCCGTCGCAGGGGGTGGCCGTGTCCCACAGGTGCGTGAACAGGGCGCGCAGTGCGGCGAGAGCGCCCGGTTCGCCCAGCAGGACGGCTCCGCCGTCGGGGTCGCCGGGGTCGAGGGGCAGGGCCGCGCTCGCGCCGTCGACGAGGCGCAGGTGCAGCGGCACGGCGGGCAGGGTGCGGATCTCGGCGCCGGCGCGGAGGAGCCGGTGTGCGGCCTCGCGGTTCCGGGCCGAGCCCGTGGTGCTGTCCATGTGGAGGATGTGGACGCGCACGCCCCGGTCCAGCAGGTGGAGGTGGAGGGGGACGTCGAGGTTCCAGGGGTCGTCGTCCGCCCCGGTGCAGGGGACGAGCGCGAGCAGTTCACTGCCGGCCTGCGCGGTCAGGTCGGCCTGCAGGCGGCTGACGGCTTCGGCGCCGGTGAAGCGTTCCACGCCGGCGCCGGTGGTGCGGCCGAGCGCGGTGTAGTCGGCGAGGAGGTCGGCGACGGCGGCGCGGCCGGCGTCGATCTCCAGTTGGGTGCGGTCGAGTTCGTCCTGGCGACGGTCCAGGAGGGCGCCGAGTCCTGCTCGGGGCGGCACGAGTAGCGGGGTGTTGCGGGTGTCCTCCTCGGCGGCCGCGTTGCGCAGGAGTGCGAGGTCGGCGAGTGTGTCCAGGGCGGTGGTGACGGCGGAGCGGTCCTGGCCGAGTTCCCGGACCAGGCGGTCCACGCCCCAGGAGGGGTGTTCCAGCATGAGCCGGTAGACGGCCTCCGTACCGGAGTCCAGTCCGAGTACGCGCAGCATCAGCGTCCCCCCGCGTCGTGTGGGCGCCGGGCACATGCGTGCCACGGCATGTTCATGGCCCCGTCAGGTCGGGGACGGGCCCGCCGGCGTACGGCACACTCGGCTGTGTGCACCTCGTCGAGTTCGCCTTCGCCAAGCCGCACGATGCGCCGGAGCTGCCTGGCGACGTCCTGCTCGCCGCCGTGTGGGCGGTGTGCGGCCCGGACGACGGCATGGAGCACATCCGGCTGCACGTGAGCCGTGCCGGCGCCCGGGGTGCCGCGTTCCTGCTGGCGCCGGACGGGCCGAGTGCCGTCCGTCAGTGCCGGGATGTGTGCCGACGGGCGCTGGCGGTGACCGGTGCCCTGAGTGCGTGGCGGCTGGTCTGTCCCGCCGAGGCATGACTGCAGACGGCCGGACGTGCCCGTACCGGCACGGCCATCTGCCGAAGTCCCGTTGTTCTGCCGGGTGTTGCTTGCCATGTCCCCATTCTTGGACTAGCAGGCGGCCGGGCGCTTCTCACTGAGTGCGCACCTGGCACGCCGGCCGCGCAGGGTCCGCAAATTGGGAGTTGACCGCCCGTCAGGGGTTTCGACGATGATGTCCTTTCGTCGGTATCGCGGCAGACAAAGGATGCGCATCGTGCCCCACATCGAGCTGACCAACGACCTCCCCGGCATCAGCGGGCTGTTCGCCCAGCGCCCGGACACCGCGGGCGTGCTGTCGCAGGTCGCGGAGACCCTTCTGCGCAGTGGTTCCTCTCCGCTGAGCCGCGGGGAGCGCGAGCTGATTGCCGCCTACGTATCGAACCTGAACTGCACCGAGTTCTGCGCCGGTTCGCACAGCGCGTTCGCGGCGGCGCAGTTGGACGGCGGCGCCGAGCTGGTCGCCGCGGTGCTCGCCGACCCCGGTACGGCCCCGATCTCCCCGCTGCTGCGGGCGCTGCTGGCGGTGGCCGCCGAGGTGCAGGAGAAGGCCGCTCCCGTGTCGGACAAGGCGGTCGCGGCCGCCCGGGCGGAGGGCGCCACCGACGCTCATATACACGACACGGTCCTGATCGCGGCCGCGTTCGCGATGTTCAACCGCTATGTCAACGGCCTGGCCACCGAGGTGCCGTCGGACCCCGCGTTCTACGACGTGGCGGCCGGGCTGATCGTCGAGCACGGCTATGGCGCCGCGCGCTGACCTGGCGTGCGTCCGGCGTCCGAGGAGGACGGCATGACGTGGTCCGCAGCAGATGTTCCCGACCTGAGCGGCAGGACCGCGCTGGTCACCGGCGCCTCGGGCGGCATCGGCCGGGAGACGGCCCGGGTGCTCGCGGCCCGCGGGGCGCATGTGGTCCTCGCCTGCCGCAGTACGCGGCGGGCGAGGGCGGTGGCCGCGTGGGTCGGCGGCAGCACCGAGGTGGTCGAACTCGACCTGGCGTCGCTGGACTCGGTGCACGAGGCCGCCGCGCGGGTGCGCGACCAGCACGGGCGCCTGGATCTGCTGGTCAACAACGCCGGGGTGATGTTCCCGTCGTACGGGCGTACGACGGACGGCTTCGAGGCCCATTTCGGGGTCAACCACCTCGGCCACTTCGCGCTGACGGGGCTGTTGCTCGGTCTGATGACTGGGGTGCCGGGTTCGCGAGTCGTCACGGTCGGGAGCCTTGCGCACCGTGCGGGCCTCGGCGGTGTCGACGCGGACCGCGCACGGTCCGGCTCCGGGCGGCGGTCCGTGACGGCGTACGGGCGTTCCAAGCTGGCGAACCTGCTGTTCGCACGGGAGTTGCAGCGCCGTCTCGGCGCGGCCGGTGCCGCCACCGTCTCACTCGCCGCGCATCCGGGGCTGTCGCCGACCGGGCTGTGGCACGGCGACGCTCCCGCCGTGCTGCGGCCGGTGGTCGCGGCAGGGATGCGCTGGCTGGCCCAGCCGCCGCAGGCGGCGGCGCTGCCGTCGCTGCGGGCGGCGACGGATCCGAAGGTGCCCGGGGGTGCCTATCTGGGGCCTGCCCGGCGGTTCGGGAGCCGTGGGGCGCCGGTGCCCGCGCGGTCGAGCCGGGCGGCGCGCGATGCCGCGGCGCAGGGCCGGCTGTGGGAGCTGTCGGAGGAACTGACCGGGGTGCGGTACGCGTTCGTGCCGGCGCCGGTTCTCGCTGAGCCGGCCGTGGGCGTGTGTCCGGTCACAGGAGCCCGGGGCTGATCGCCGTGGCCGGGGAGAACATCGCGGCCGGTGTGGGTGCGGGCATCGCGGATCGGTCCCGGATCCGGCCGGTGGCGGCCTGGGCGTGGATGTGGCGGAACTTCGACGCGGTGCTGCCGGACGGCGACGTGCCTCCGACGGACGCGGCGGACCGGCCGCTCCGGCTATGGCCGGGGACCGTGCCAGAGGCGGGCGGCGTCGAGGACGAGGGGCTGCTGCTGCGGTGACGGCGGGCCCCGATGGGCCCTGCGAGGGTGAGGGCGACTTCACGAAGTGGGTGCGGGTTTTTCTTCTGCCGTGCTCGCCACGGGCCCGGACCGTCAACTGCGTGTGTGGGCGGCCCTAGCGTGGCGTGCGTTCTCCCACCCCCCATCCGAAAGGCGACATGTCATGGCGCAGACAGCGCAGCGGCCTGCCGCGTCCCCCGTCCGAGCGGGGCGGGCCGCGGACAGCGGTGCGGCCTCGTCCTCGTTCTTCTTCAACGGCCACGCGCCGCGCCGCCGTGCGCTGGTCGGCGCGGTCGCCGCTCTCTTCGGTTTCGCCCTGACGGTGGTGTGGTCCGCGCAGTTCGTGGACCGGACCATCGGCGACAACGTCGCAGACAGTCTGCTCGGCCACGCGGCCAAAGGCACGCCGATCGCGGGCGTGCTGGCGGGCCTGGCGTTCGCGCTGGCCACCGGCGTCGCGGGCACGTTCACCGCGTGCAACGTGGCCGTCTTCAGCGCGCTGGCGCCATTGGCCGGCGCTCCCGCCGCCTCCCGGCGGGGCCGGATGGCCGCCGCGCTGCGTCCGCTGAGCCGGCTCGCGCTCGGTGCGGTCGTAGTGTCCGCCGTGTACGGGGCGGTGGTGTCCCTCGTCGGCACGGGCATGCCGCAGTTTGACGACAGCCAGGGCGTCGGTTTCTCCGGGCGTCTGGTGCAGGCGATGGTGGTCTACGGGCTGATCGGTCTGCTGATGACGTATCTGGGCCTGGCGGCGCTCGGTGTGGTGCGTGATCCGCTGGCGCGGCTGTCGCGGCGCTTCCCGGGCGCGCCGATGCTGGTGATGGGCGCTTTGATCGGGGCGTTCCTGATCGGGCGCCCCTTCCCTTTGTTCCGCCAGTTGTTCCGGGACGCTGCCGAGAGCCACAACCCGCTGTACGGGGCGGTCGCGTTCGGTCTTCAGTCGATCGGCAACATCACCGTCATGTCGGTGCTGTTCCTGCTGGTGGCCGGGCTGTTCGGGGAGCGGCTGCACCGGTGGACGGCGCGGCGCCCGAGCCGCGCGTCGGCGCTGATGGCGGCGGGTTTCCTGGCGGCGGGCGTGTTCCTGGTCCTGTACTGGGACGTGCGGATCCTGGCCGTGCGCGAGCTCATCTGGTACCCGATGGCGCCCTGGGCGAAGTGAGTGCCCCGCATCACCTGGTACGGCCCGGCCGGAGTGGTCTCCGGCCGGGCCGTACGTCGTGCAGGGCGTGGTTCACCTGCCGGCGGCGGCCACGGCGGCCACCAGTTCGCCCGCTGCTTCGGGGATTCCGGGGGCGGTGAGCTGCGGGTCGTCCAGGACGGGGACCAGACCGGCCAAGGTTCGCGCGAACCGGCCGCCGTTGTCCTGGACCATGGTGACGGCGCCCTCCCACAGGGCGCCCCGAACGCGGCGCGAGGTGAGCAGGCCGTCGCCGGCGACAGAGACCAGCAGCAGTTCGGCGACACGGACTTCGAGCGGTGTGGGGCGCCAGCCGCCCGACTGCAGGTCCGACAGGAGGTCGTCGACGCTGTCGCGCACGCGTGCCGTGGCGGCGGGCTCGGGGGGCAGGCCGGTGCCGGGACGGGTGGTGATCGTGGACACGGTGGTTTCCTCTCACGGGGTGCGGCCGCTGGACCGCTTCTTCGGTCTGCTTCGGTGCTCCGGGCCGCTGAGCAGGCCCTGTTGCGAACGCCACGGCCGGGGAGCCACCGGCAGGGCCGGTACGCGGATCCCGTCAGCGGACGACGTCGAAGACCTGCTTCTGCAGGCCGTTGGCGTACGCCTCGTGCTCGACGAGCTTCAGCTTCTGCGTGTCCTTGTCCGTGGTGCTGAACAGGCGCTTGCCGGCGCCGAGGAGGAGCGGGAAGACGAGCAGGTGGTAGCGGTCGATGAGGCCGGCGTCGCAGAGGGCGTGGTTCAGGGTGGCGCTGCCGTGCACGATGATCGGCCCGCCTTCGGTCTCCTTCAGCGCGGCGACCCCCTCGACGCTGCGCAGGATCGTCGTCTCACCCCAGTCGGACACGAGGTCGTCGTCGGTGAGGGTGGTGGAGACGACGTACTTCGGCATGACCTTGTAGTCGGCGAAGTCCGCCATGTCCGGCCACACGGGGCTGAACGCCTCGTAACTGGTGCGGCCCAGCAGCATGGCGGTGGCCTCCTTCTGCTCCCGGCCCTTGATCTCGAACGCCTCGGGGAGGAACTCGGTGTGCTTGAAGGTCCAGCCGGAGTTGCGGTGACCGGGCTCGCCGCCGGGAGCCTCCACGACGCCGTCGAGCGAGATGAAAGCGGTGCTGATCAGGGTGCGCATCGTGGTTCTTCGGTGTCTCGTGTGGATTCTGGATAGGCCGGTCGGCCTCATCAAGGCATGGCGATTCGACCTCGATGACGCCGACCGAGGGGCTCAGTCCAGGCCGGTGGCGGCGCGCAGGGCGGTGGCGCGGTCGGTGCGCTCCCAGGTGAAGTCGGGCAGCTCGCGGCCGAAGTGGCCGTAGGCAGCCGTCTGGGAGTAGATCGGGCGGAGCAGGTCGAGGTCGCGGATGATGGCGGCGGGGCGGAGGTCGAAGACGTCGCGGATGGCCTGTTCGATGAGGTGGAGGGGGATCTCCTCGGTGCCGAAGGTCTCGACGAAGAGGCCGACGGGCTCGGCCTTGCCGATCGCGTAGGCGACCTGGACCTCGCAGCGGGAGGCCAGACCCGCCGCCACGACGTTCTTGGCGACCCAGCGCATCGCGTAGGCGGCCGAGCGGTCCACCTTCGACGGGTCCTTGCCGGAGAAGGCACCGCCGCCGTGACGGGCCATGCCGCCGTAGGTGTCGATGATGATCTTGCGGCCGGTCAGACCCGCGTCGCCCATCGGGCCGCCGATCTCGAAGCGGCCGGTCGGGTTGACCAGGAGGCGGTAGCCCTCGGTGTCGAGCTTGATGCCCTCGTCCAGGAGCGCCTTCAGCTCCGGCTCCACCACGAACTCGCGGATGTCGGGCGCCAGCAGCGACTCCAGGTCGATGTCGGACGCGTGCTGGGAGGAGACCACCACCGTGTCCAGACGGACCGCCTTGTCACCGTCGTACTCGATGGTGACCTGCGTCTTGCCGTCGGGGCGCAGGTAGGGGATCGTGCCGTTCTTGCGGACCTCGGAAAGGCGCTTGGACAGGCGGTGCGCCAGGAAGATCGGCAGCGGCATCAGCGTCGGCGTCTCGTCCGAGGCGTAGCCGAACATCAGACCCTGGTCGCCCGCGCCCTGCCGGTCCAGCTCGTCGGATCCCCCGCCCGCGGCGGCGCTCTCGACCCGGGACTCGTAGGCGGTGTCGACGCCCTGCGCGATGTCCGGAGACTGCGCGCCGATGGACACCGACACACCGCAGGAGGCGCCGTCGAACCCTTTCTTCGAGGAGTCGTAGCCGATCTCGAGGATCTTGCCGCGGACCAGCTCGGCGATCGGTACGTACGCGGTGGTCGTCACCTCGCCGGCCACATGGACCTGACCGGTGGTGATCAGGGTCTCCACGGCCACCCGTGCGTCCGGATCCTGGCCGATCAGCGCGTCGAGCAGGGCGTCGCTGATCTGGTCGGCGATCTTGTCGGGATGGCCCTCGGTGACCGACTCCGAGGTGAACAGCCGTTTCGTCATGGCCGCATGAGATCCGTGGCCGTGGGCCGCCCGCAACCGAACCTGCCCGAGTCACGGCCGGCACCGCGGACGCGTGACGCTTGGGCAGGTCAGGCGGCGGCCGGGACCTTGTTCTCGTCCGCGGCACGGGCGGCCCGCACGCCGAGCACGGACCGGTACAGCAGCATCGCCGCGCAGCCGGCGGTCCCATACAGCAGGCTCATGCCGAGGGCGGGGACGAACGCGCCGAGGGTGACGCACAGGGCGGCGACGAGGAGCCCGATCCGGGCGTTGAGGGCGTAGGCGGCCATGTACTTGGTGCGGGCGTCGGGGTCGATCAGGTCGGCCAGCAGCGCCTGGCGCACGGGCACGCTGGCGATCTCACCGAAGGTCAGCAGGACGGCCGCCGCGATGAGCACCCAGCCGACGTCGCTGACGGCCCAGACCATGTAGCCGGCGGTGAAGACGGCGATCCCGCCGTACAGCCGGACTCGCTCGGGGACCCGCGCCAGCAGCGTCTTGGCGGCCAGGACGAGGGCGACGACCAGGGCGGCGTTGACCGCCCGCAGAATGCCGAGGACGGCGACGCCGTCGATGTCCAGCCGCCGGCCGCCGACCGCGAGCAGGGTCTGCTGGGGGAAGTGCCGGGACAGGCGTACGGCGATGTAGTAGCCGATCTGCATCTCCACCGCGGCGATCAGCGCGGCCGCGGCCAGCTGGCGCAGGAAGACGCGGTCGCGGGCCACGGTGAGGTAGCCGCGCAGCATGGCGGCCGGTCCGGCCGGCGCCCTGCCGTCGCGCGGTGCGGTCTCGCTGATCCACCGCCACATCACCGAGGTGGTCAGCAGGCACAGCCCGGCGGCACCGGTCAGCAGCTGCAGGAAGTGGCCGTCGTAGAGGAAGCCGCCGATCAGCGCGCCCACCGTGAACGCCAGGTTGATCGACCAGTAGTTGATCGTGTAGACGAGGGGGCGGTTCTCGGGGGTGGAGACGTCGACCATCATCGCGTCGGCCGCCGGCGTGGCCACCTGCGAGCAGCAGGTGTTGAGCAGGAACAGGCCGAACGTGACGGGCCCGGAGGTCCACCAGGGCGAGTTGGCCAGGGCGAGCAGGCCGAAGGTGAGGGTGGCGCCGAGCTCGCCGGCGACCATCACGGGACGCCGGCCGTGGACGTCGGCGAGGTGTCCGCCGAGGAAGTTGGCGGTGATGCCCGCCGCCGCCACGCAGACGGTGAGGACACCGGCGACGGCGGGGCCGTAGAGAGCCGCCAGGTGGATGACGAGCAACGGCATCATCATGACCGACAGCAGCCGCTGGACGAAGCCGACCGCGATCCGCAGCCGGATGTTGGGGTGCAGGGAACTCAGGGTCATCGCTGGCCTCGCCGGGAGCGGGATTCGTCGGCGAGGTGACCGCCCCTGCCCCAGTGATCCGGGTCCACGTCCCGCACGATGACGGTGACGGCGTCGTCCGGGCAGCCGGACACGCGCGTGACGACGTCGGTGATGCCCGCCACCAGCTCCTTTCGCGCGTGCCGGTCGTTGCCCTGCCACCAGTTGACGGTGATCACTGGCATGTCAGAGGTCCTTTGCTCCGGAGGACGATTCAAGGCGCGGCGGCTAGAGAATCTCCGTGACCCCGCGACGCTGACAAGCCAATGCCGTACATGGAACACGACTTGAACAAGTCGGCCCTTTTTCCCGGGCTTTCCGCATGCGCTCAGGGGCAAGTTGGTGAAGTCGTCGTGCCTTTTCGGCTTCCGTTGCCGCCGGATTGAGCCACGTGTTGTGATCGACGCCGGGAAGGACTTGCGGTGCCGTGCCCGCGCTCCCCGCGGGCACGGCACCGCAAGTCCCTGACACATTCGGAGGGAATGCTGGTGTCCCTGTTCGACATACGCCGGATCGGCGGCAAGATCGGCGCGGAGGTCACGGGTGTCGATCTGTCCACCGAGCTGTCGGATTCCGTTTTCCGGCAGGTCCACGAGGCATTCCTGGAGTACAAGGTCCTCTTCTTCCGGGATCAGGACATCACCGACGAGCACCAGCTCGCCTTCGCCGGCCGCTTCGGCCCGCTGACCCAGCCGCACCCGATGATGCGCACCGTCGACGGCACCCCGCAGGTGATCCCCGTCGACGGGGAGGACCAGCGTGCCGACCACTGGCACACCGACATCAGCTTCACCACCACCCCCTCGCTGGGCACGACCCTGCGTAGCGTGGTGCTGCCCCCGTACGGCGGGGACACCCTGGTCGCGAACGCGGCCGCGGGCTACAAGGACCTGCCGGCCGAACTGCGCGCCGTCGCCGACCGGTTGTGGGCCGTGCACACCAACCACGCCGAGCAGCCGCGGCTGGGCACCGAGCGCGGCGACGAGGTGCGCGCGGCGTTCCTGGCCCGCCGGTTCGAGGCCGCCCACCCGGTGGTGCGCGTGCACCCGGA
Organism: Streptomyces sp. 1222.5; assembly: GCF_900105245.1. NCBI lineage: Bacteria > Bacillati > Actinomycetota > Actinomycetes > Kitasatosporales > Streptomycetaceae > Streptomyces > Streptomyces sp. 1222.5. Next base: position 36,868 of record NZ_FNSZ01000002.1, read on the forward strand.
GTCCGGTGAGCCGAGTCTGTTCCTCGGCGGTTTCGCCCAGTGGCTGCTCGGTGTGGCACCGCGTGAGTCCCGGCCGATTCTCGACGTGCTCCAGGGCTATGTGCGCCGGCCCGAGAACGTCGCGCGCTGGCGCTGGCGCCCGGGCGACGTACTGATCTTCGACAACCGCAGCACGCAGCACTTCGCGGTCAACGACTACGGGCGCCACCAGCGGGTGCTGCACCGGGTGTCCATCACCGGCGACGTGCCCGTCGGCCTCGACGGCAAGCAGAGCTACGCACTGAAGGAAGGGGAATGACCATGGCGTCCGACTCCCATCCGGACCCGGGGTTCGCGGCACGGCTGCGCCGCCGGGAGCCCCTTGTGGGCTACTGGATATCCCTGGACAGTCCGGTCGCGACCGAGCGGATCGCCGGGCTCGGCTACGACTACATCGGCGTGGACGGCCAGCACGGTGTCACGCACCAGCCCGGCTGGCAGACCGCGATGCTGGCCGTGGACGCCCGCGGCCGCTCCGCCGGGGTGATCCGGGTGCCGTCTCCGGACCCGGTCGCCATCGGGGTCGCGCTCGACACCGGGGCTCGCGGCGTCATCGTGCCGATGGTGGAGAGCGCCCGGCAGGCGCGGGACGCCGTACGGGCGTGCCGGCACCATCCCGTGGGGACGCGCAGTCTGGCCGGTCCGGTCCGGGCGGAGCTGCGGCTGGGATCCGTACCCGCCGAGATCGACGACCGCGTCGCGTGCGTCGTGATGATCGAGACCGCGTCCGCGCTGGACGACCTGGACGCCATCTGCGCCACGGAGGGCCTCGACGCGGTGTACGTGGGGCCGGCCGATCTGTCGGCGGCGCTCGGTGCGCGCTGGTTCGGCGACCCGGCGGCCGCCGACGCGCTGGAAGCCGCACTGCGGAGGATCACGGAGACCGCCCGCCTGCACGGCATCGCCTGCGGCATCCACGTGCCGGACGGCGAGAGCGCCGCGAAGCGGCTCGCCGAGGGCTTCACCTTCGCCACCGTCTCCAGCGACATCACCCACCTTCAGCAGGCGGCCACCGCCCACCTGCGCGCGGCGCGCGGCCTGAACCCGGCCTGAGCACGGCGGACAGGGGAAGAACGTGACGACCGAGGTGAAGCACACCGCCGCTGGGCCGGCCCGATCCATGGAGGACCTGGTCGGGAACACACCCCTGCTGGACGTCCCGCTGCCGGGACTGGCCGGTTCGGTGCGGCTGCTGGCCAAGCTGGAGATGGCCAACCCTTTCTCCAGCGTGAAGGACCGGCCCGCGCTGTTCATGATGCGGGCCGCCGAGGAGGCGGGGCTGCTGCCCGCGAGCGGGGGCACCGTCGTCGAGTGCTCCTCCGGCAGCACCGGCATCTCGCTGGCCGCGCTGTGTGCCCGCCGCGGCCACCGGTGCATCATCGTGATGCCCGACAACTCCACCCAGGAACGCCGTATGATCCTGCGCCGGCTGGGCGCCGAGGTGCACCTCGTGCCGCACGGGGACGGTCTGCAGGCCGCCTGGGCGTACACCGAGGAACTGCAGCGCGGCCTGCCCGGCTCATGGGTGCCGCACCAGGACCGCAACCCCGCCAACGTGCGGGCGCACTACGAGACGACAGGCCCCGAGATCTGGCAGGCCGCACGGGGCCGGATCGACGTGCTGGTGTGCGGGGTCGGCACCGGCGGAACACTGACGGGCACCGCCCGCTATCTGAAGGAGCGCACCGCACTGCATGTCGTCGCGGTCGAACCCGCCCGCAGCGCCGTGCTCTCCGGGGGCGAGGCCGGCCCGCACGGCATTCCCGGCATCGGCGCCGGCTACGTCTCCCCGATCACCGACCTCACCCTGGTGGACGAGGTGGTCGCCGTCACGGACGAGGCGGCCGCGTCCACCACGGACGAAGTGACCCGCGCGACCGGTCTGCCGGTCGGTATCTCGTCGGGCGCCGCCGCCTGGGCGAGTCGTGCCGTGGCGGCCCAGCCCCGCTGGGCGGGCGCCACGGTCGTCACCGTGTTCCCCGACAGCGGGGAGCGCTATCTGTCGACGGCCCGCTGATCCGCCGTCCCCGAGGAAAGACAGGCAACAGAGATGTGCCGGATCTTCGGCTACTTCAACGCGGCGGCGACGCCGCACGCGATGCGGACCGTGGCCGCCCTCCAGCGGCACGGCGGCCCGGACGCGACGGGCGTCGCGCAGGGGGCGGGGTGGGGCCTGGGCAGCAACCGGCTCGCCGTCGTCGGCCTGGACGGCGGCCGCCAGCCGTACGGGCGGGGCGGGCCGGTGCAGGTGGTCTTCAACGGGGAGATCTACAACCACGAGGAACTGCGCCGCCGCCTGGAGGGCCTCGGCCATGTGATCCCCGACCGCTGTGACGGATCGGTGCTGCCCGCGCTGTACCTGGAGTACGGCGAGGAGTTCACCGAGCACCTCGACGGCATGTACGCGCTGGCGCTGGTGGACACGCGGGGCGCGCTGCCGCGGCTGCTGCTGGCCACCGACCACATCGGGATGAAGCCTCTGTACCACCGCTGGGACCCGGCGGACCGGTCCCTGTACTTCGCCTCGGAGCTGCCCGCGCTGCTCGGGTTCGGCGGGATCGGCGAACGAGTGCGCGAGTCGGCACTGGACGCCCTGCTGACGACCCGTACGCCGTTCGGCACGCGGACGATGTACGAGGACGTGGAGGTGCTGGAGCCCGGCACGACCTGGGTGTGCGAGCTGGGCGGCCCGCCGCGGGTGCGGCGGCGCGCCGCGCACGTGCCGGACGGCGCAGCGGATCCCGGGGACGGGTTCACCACGGCCCGGCAGGTGCGGCGCACTCTGCGCCACGAGGTGGGCCGGCTGCTCGAGGCGGACGTGCCGGTCGCCGTGGTCACCTCCGGCGGCCTGGACTCCTCCCTGGTGACGGCGCTCGCGGCCGAGCACGGGCCGCAGCACACCTTCACCCTCGCCTACCGGGGCACCTGGCCGTTCGACGAACGGCACTTCGCACGCGAGGTGGCCGACCGGGCCCGTACGGTCCACCACGAGGTGGAGATCGACCCGGCCGGTTTCCCCGCTCTGCTGGAGGACACCGTCTGGCACCTCGGGCAGCCCAACGCCGATCCGATCGCGCTGAGCACGTACGCGTTGTTCCGGGCGATCCGGGAGGCCGGCTTCACCGTGGCGCTCACCGGTGACGGCGCGGACGAGGTGTTCGGCGGGTACGAGCGGATGCGGCTGGCCACCGAGCGTGCGGCGGCGGGCGCCGACTGGGCGCCGGCCTACCTGGACGCGCTGTCCGCCGTGCCGGCCGCGCTGCGCGGCCGGCTGTACACCGACGCCTACCGGGCCCATGTCGCCGCCGACCCGGCGCTGCCCGGGGCCGCCCGTCAGGACCTGCTGCACGGCCCCGGCACCGTCCTGGACCGCATCACCCGGTTCGAGCTGGAGCAGCGGCTGCCCGCCTACCATCTGCGCCGGGTCGACCACCTCAGCATGGCCTCCTCGGTGGAGGCACGGCTGCCGTTCTGCCAGCGCTCGGTCCTCTCCCTCGGCCGGCCGCTGCCCGACCACCGGCGCATCCAGGGCGGCCAGGTCAAGCGCACCCTGTACGCGGCGGCGGCCGGGCTGCTGCCCGACCGGGTGCTGTCCCGGCCGAAGCAGCCGTTCACCCTGCCGGTGACGGCGATGCTGCGGCCGGGCACCACGCTGTGGGAGTACGCGCGGGACCTGCTGGCGCCGGACCGGACCGCCGCGGCGGGACGCCTGGACGGCCGGGCGGTCGACGCTCTCTTCACCGCGCAGGCCGAACGGCCCGACGACACCGCGGCGCTGGCGCTGTGGACGCTGCTGGTGCACGAGGTGTGGGACGGGCAGTTCCGGCGTTCCCTGCACGGGCGGGGTACGGCCACGCAGGCGCCCGGGGGCACGAGACCGCTGGCGGTGGCAGCGTGATCGGGCACCTGGCGTACGCGGCGGGCAGCCCCTGCCCCACGTTCGTGCTGGACGCCAGCCGGCTGCCGCGCGAGGACGGCGCGCTGCTGGCCCATCTCACGCAGGCCCGCAGCTATCTGGCGTCGGCGGGCGGCGCGCACGTACTGAAGATCGCTCTCATCGAGCCGTCCGCGCATCCCATGTTCGACCTGGACTACCGGTTCGTGCAGGCGCTGCCCGGCGCCCCGGACCGGTTCGACCTGCGCGGTTCGTGCGGTCACTCGGTGCTGGCGTCGGTGCTGGCGGCTTCCCGCTCGGGGATGCTGCCGCGGCTGGTGCCGGGCGCCCGGATCCGGGTGCGGGTGCGCAACAACGGCGACAGCGTGGTGTGCGAGGCCGAGCGCGTCGAGCGGGACATGGCCGGTTTCACGGTCACCTTCGTCCAGCCGTCGCCGGTGCCCTTCGCGGACCTGCTGCCGGACGGGCGGCCGCGCACCGTGCTGGCCGACGGCGGGGAGCAGGTGGAGGTCTCCCTCGTCGCCAGCTCCAACACCTACGCGTTCGTCGACGCCCGCACGCTCGGCGTTGCGGACCAGGCGGCGCTCTTCGACGCCGGTGGACGGCTGCTCGAGCGGCTGGAGTCGCTGCGGGGCGCGGCGGCCGATCTGCTCGGCTGGCCGCGCGGCGGGGCCTTCCCCAAGATCGCGGCGGTGCTGCCGGGCGCGGACGGCGGTGTCGCGGCCCGGGCGGTGACGGTGCCGGGCTGGCACCCGTCGATCGCCCTGACCGGCGCGGTCTGTCTGGGGACGGCGATGCGGATCCCCGGCACGCTGCCCTGGCGGATCGCCCGCGAACACGGCACGGACGACGGCCTGGTGGACATCACCACGCCGGGCGGCCGTACGGCGGTCACGGCGGTCACCTCGGCCGCGGGGACGGCCCGCGACGAGGGCGCCCTGCTGTGGGCGACCGTCGCGCACAAGCACGTCAGCTTCCAGGGCTCGTTCGCCCTGACACCCCTGAATCATCTTCAGTTCGAGGAGGTCGCCCAATGCCTGGCGCTGTCCGGAGCGGTGTGAGACCGCTGCTGACGGCCGAGCTGCGCGCCCGGTTGTCGCAGTCCGCCGCACGCAGCGGTCCGGCCGGTGTGCCCGGCCGGGAGGCGCTGGCGGCGCTGCGCGCCGGCGGGCTGCTGGGCACGGCCGTCGCGTCCCGCTACGGCGGCGCGGGCGGGGACGCGGCCGCGGTCAACCATGTCGTCGAGGAGATCGCCGCCGTCGATCCGTCGCTGGCCATCATCGCGTTCCAGCACTTCGCCGTGTCGGCCCGGATCGCCGAGTGGGGCACGCAGGAGCAGCAGCGGCGGTGGCTTCCGCTGCTGGCCGACGGCACCTGGCTGGCCGCGTCGGCGTGGAGCGAGACGGGTGCCGGGGCGGCCAAGCGGAACCTGGCCAGCAGCGGCGAGCGGCTCGCGGACGGCGGCTGGCGGCTGGACGGCGCGAAGACGTTCACGACCGGTGCCGGGGTCGCCGACGTGTATCTGGTGCTGGTACAGACCGGACCGCCGGGCGGCACCGCACACGGGTACGGGTCGGACGGGCAGACGTTCTTCCTGGTGGAGGCGGGCACCGAGGGGCTGGTCGCGGACCTCGGCCTGGACCTGGCGGGGATGCGCGGCTCGGCGACCGGGCTCCTCTCCCTCGGGGGCTGTGTCGTGGCGGACACCGAACGGCTGGGGCCGGAGGGCGGGGCCGCGTCGATCATCGCGGGCGTGCGCGAGTCGGGCGCCAGCCTGGGAGCGGTGTCCGTGGGCATCGCGCGGGCCGCGTTCGACCTGGCCGTGCGGCACGCGCAGAAGCAGGGGCTGCTGGAGCTGCCGACCGTGCGGCACCGGCTGGTGGATCTGGCGACCCGCCTGGAGGCGGCGCGGGCCGTGGTGGCCCGGGCCGGTGCCCGCAGTTCGGCGCAGCCGGGGATGACCACGCTGCACAGCAAGCTGCACGCGTCCGTGGCCGCCGAGGAGATCTGCCTCGACGTCGCCCGGATGCTGGGCTCGGCCGGCTACCGCGAGGACGCGCCGATCGGCCGGCTGCTCGCCGACGCGCGCGGCATCGCCTTCATGGGTCCGACGAACGACCTGTGCCGGGATCTGGTGGCGGCGGCATGGACCGGCTGAGCCCCGTGCCCGAACTCGTCGTCAGCGGCCGCCGGCTGGTGACGCCGCACGGTGTGCGGTCCGGGCACGTCCTGATCAGCGGCGGCCGGATCACCGACGTCACCGGCCCGGGCCCGGCGCCCGCCGCGGCGGGGCACCTCGACGCCGGCGACCACTACGTGCTGCCCGGGCTGATCGACTCCCATGTGCACTTCCGGACGCCCGGGCTGACGTACAAGGAGGACTGGGAGCACGGCAGCCGGGCGGCGGTGCGCGGCGGCGTGACCACGGTGATGGACATGCCGAACACGGTGCCGCCCACGCTGGACCCGCAGGCGCTGTTCGACAAGGCCGGCCTGGTGCGGGGCAGTTCGCTGGTGGACTTCCGCTTCCACATCGGGGTCGATCCGGCGCGCCCGCGGCTGCTGGCGGACCTCGACCCGGCGGTGGCGACCAGTGCGAAGGTGTTCATGGCGGGCCACCACACGGCTCCGACGGTGGTCCGGGACCCGGTGGTGCTGGAGCAGACGTTCGCGGCGGCGGCCGAGGCGGGCGTCCAGCTCGTCCTGCACGCCGAGGACGACGGGCTGTTCGCGCTGCTCGACGCCTGGTGGGGGGAGCCGTCCGGGTATCTCGACTACGAGCGGCACCGGCCGCGCACCGGTGGCATCGTCGCCGTCGCCAAGGTCGTCGAGCTGGCGCGGCGCCACGGCACCCGGGCCCACATCCTGCACCTGTCGAGCGCCGAGGAGGCCGATCTGGTGTGCGCGGCGCAGGCCGCCGGGCATCCGGTCACCTTCGAGGTCACCGGCCACCATCTGTCGTTCACCGACGAGGACACGCGGCGCCTGGGCGCGCGGACGCGGCTGTCACCGTCGATCCGCTCCCGGGCGGACCAGGACCGGTTGTGGCGGGCCCTGGTGGAAGGTCAGCTCGCCACCCTGGGCAGCGACCACGCCCCGCACACCGTCGCGGAGAAGACCCGGTCGGCGGCGGCCTCGCCGCCGGGGCTGCCCGGTGTGCAGGAGCTGGCCGTCGCCGTGTGGACGGGGATGCGCCGCAGACGGCCCGAGGAGGACCCGGACGTCGCGGTGACGCGTCTGGTGCGGCACCTGTCGCAGCGGCCCGCCGAGCTGTTCCGGCTGCCCGGCAAGGGGCGGATCGCCCCGGGCGCCGACGCCGACCTGGTCCTCTTCGCGCCGGACACGCCCTGGATGTTCTCGGCGCACGACGTGGAGAGCAAGTGCGGCTGGTCGGCCTACGAGGGCTGGACGTTCACCGGGCGCGTCGAACGCACCCTGCGGGCGGGCCGCACCGTCTGGGACGCCTCCTCGGGCACCTTCGGCGCGTACGACGGCCGCCTGCTGGCGGCGGCCGGGGACGGATCGCAGCGGGCGGCGCTCGCCGCCGGGAGGGAATGACATGGCGAGGAAACGGTCGGTGGTGGTCGCGGGGGGCGGTATCGGGGGGCTCGCGGCGGCCGCCGGCATGGCCGCACGGGGCCTGGACGTGACCGTCCTGGAACGGGCGGAGCGGATCGGCACCGGCGGCTCGGGGCTCGTGCTCCAGCCCAACGGGGTGCGGGCCGCCGACGCCCTGGGCGCGCGGATCGGAGCCCGGATCCGGGCGTCGGGCCGGCCCGGCCTGCCCGACGAGGTGCGGATCCTGATGGACGCGCGGGGCACGGTGCTCGCCGAGGAGCCCGTCGGTGCGGGTTCCGGCGGACTTCCGCAGATTCCGGTGCTGCGTTCGGCGCTGCACCGCGCCCTGCTCGACGAAGCGCTCGCCGCGGGCGCGGCCGTGCTCCTGGCGACCGGCGTCACCGGCTACACCGTGCGCCCCGGCGAGGTCGCCGTGCACCTGTCGGACGGCAGCGTCACCACCTGCGACGCGCTCGTCGGCGCCGACGGCATCCACTCGGCGGTACGTGCCCGGATGCTCGACGACGGCCCGCCGGCGTACCGGGGTTACACCTCGGTACGCGGCCGGACGACCGGTTCGGCGCTGGGGCAGCGCGGCCATGTCGTCAACGGACGCGGCATCCAGCTGTTCGTCGCCCCGGTGGGTGACGACACCCTGTACTGGACCGCCAAGATCACCGCGCCGCCCGGCGCGTGGCCCGCCCTGGGGCCGGCCGGGGCCCGGCTGGCTCTGCTGGACGCCCTGGAGGGCTGGTACGCCCCCGTCGTGGACCTGGTGCGGGCCGCCGACCCGGAGGACGTCGTCGTCACCGACATCCACGACCGCGATCCCGCCCCGCGCTGGGTGGACGACCGGGTGGCGCTGCTGGGCGACGCCGCGCATCCGATGGTCCCGGCCCTCGGCCAGGGGGCCAACCTGGCGCTGGAGGACGCCGCCGTGCTCGCCGAGGCGCTCGCCTCGTCCGCCCCGGTGGCGGACGCGCTCGCCGGGTACGCCCGCGAGCGCATGGAGCGTGCCGCGGCCGTCGTCCTCGCCTCCCGCCGGCAGGGCGCACTCGACCAGGGCGCGGACCGGGCGGGCGAGGAGAGGCGCAACGCGCACATGAGGTCCGCCGGCCGCAAGGACGCGGACCTCGCCGACGTCGTCGGCTGGCGGCCCCGGCCCCGCCGTCCGGAACCGGGCCACGCGCCGGCCGCGACGACCACCGTCCGTCCGAGGAAAGGGGCCACCGCCATGGGGGCACCGCACATCGTCCTGATCAGCGGATCGCTGCGCCCGGGTTCGACCTGCGACCGGGTGGCCGAGTGGTGCGCCCTGCGGTGCGCCGAACAGGGCGCGTCCGCCCGCGTGTTCACCGGCACGGAGATCGACTTCCCGGCGTACCGGCCCGGGCTGGCCGGCAGGCACGCGGCCGTCACCGGCTTCCTGGAGGAACTGCGCGCCGCCGACGGCGTGGTCCTGGTGTCGCCGACGTACCACGCGACCGTGTCCGGGCTGCTGAAGAACGCCCTGGACTACGTCAACGACATCGGCGGCCCGGTGCCGTACCTCCAGGGGCGGGCGATCGGAACGGTCGCGGTGGGCTCGGCCGCGCAGGGCGCGGTGTCGACGCTGACCACACTGCGCACCATCGGGCACGCGCTGCGCGGCTGGCCGACGCCGGTGGGTGTGGCCGTGTCGCAGGCGCCGGAGCAGCCGGCCGCGGACGGCGGGGAGCCCGCGCCGGACGTGGAGCGCCTGACACAGATGGTGTCCCAGGTGGTGTGGCTGGGCGGCAAGCGGGCCGAGGACGCCCAGCCGCCCGTGCTCGGCGCCGTCGCCTGACCGAAGACCCGTCCCGCGCAACCCATGGCCGCGTGCGACGGGCACGCGGCGGAAGGAGACAACCATGTCCGTGACCTCCGGCGGCACCCACGTCCTGCGGGCCCGGCTCGGACCCGTGTGGCGTGACGCCAACATCCGGTCCGGGCCCTCCCTGGACAGCCCGGTGCTCCGGGTGGTGCTGCCCGACCCGGCGGTCGTCCACGCCTGCGAGGGCTGGTCGGAGGGCGACGAGGTGGTGGAGGACCAGCACCCGGACGGTGTGATCACCAGCTCCGTCTGGTTCCGGCTGGCGGACGGCGGCTGGTCCAGTGCCGTCAACTTCGAACCCGTCACGGTGACCGGGCTGCTGGCGCACGCCGTCAGCGTCGCCGCCCCCGGCCAACCCTCCGGCCGGTCATAGCAGTTCAGAAGATGCGCCGTGGCACGGCGCGCTGAAAGCATCCAGGGAGCCGGGGCCGTACGGTCCCCGTCTTCTTCTCCAGCGGGCTGCTGCCCGCCCGACAGAGAGGTGTGCGTACATGGCCACCGCACTGAGCACCGAGATCCAGCAGCGCATCGTCGAGGAGACCGGCGACGCCGCTCCGAGCACCGACGACGCCGCCGCGTTCGAGGCGTGGCTCGACGGCATCAAGGACTCCCACGAGGAGCTCTACGCGGGCATCGCCGCCGAGATCGAGACCGCTGTGATGACCAAGGCCGCCTGACCAGGCCGGCGCGCACAGTGATCCGGCCGGCCGGTACCGCGGCGTCCCGCCGCGGGACACCGGCCGGCGGATCGCGTGGGGCGGTGTCCGTCCCGCGCGGGCATCACGGGACGAGAGGAAGGACGCCGGCGCGTGCGCTGGACGACGCTGCTGTTCGACGAGGCCGATCTGGACGAGCTGTCCCGGCTCGACGCCGAGGCTCTGCTGGGCGGCGCCGGGGACACTCTGGAGCGGCGTTTCGACCCGCGCGACCTCTACCGTCGCTGGGAGCGCCAGCAGTGGCTCGCGTCCGACATCGACCTGGAGCGGGACCGCCATCACTGGCACCACCTGCTCGGTCCCGGCGCCCGTGACTCCCTCACGTCCTTCGTCACCAGTTTCCTGGTCGGCGAGTACACGGGCCTGGACCTGATGAGCCCGATCCTCGCCGGCTGCCCGGACGAGGAGTACCTGCTGTTCCTGGGCACACAGGCCGCCGACGAGGCCCGGCACACCCTCTTCGTCAGCCGCCTCGCCGAGGAACTGCTCGGCCTCGACGACTCCCTGCGCGACCAGCTGATCGCCTCCTGGGCGACGCTCAGCCCCGCGAACCGCGCCGTGCACACCCTGGAGAACACCGTCCTGCGCGAGCTGTACGACGCGCCGCGCGACCACGAGCGGTGGCTGCGGGCCGTCACCTTCTTCCACCTCGTCACCGAGGGCGTCCTCGCCCTGCACGGCCAGCGCGGTCTGGTGCGCGGCCTGCAGCGCATCCCCCTGCTGCCCGGTATGCGGGCCGGGTTCACGGCGATGACCCGGGACGAGTCCCGGCACGTCAGCTTCGGCCTGCACGCGCTGCGCCGCGGGGCGCTGGAGGGCCATGCCGAGGCGATCCACGAGATGATCGAGACGGGGATGCCGCTGGCCGCCGTCGTCGGCATCTCCCCCGGCGGGACGCCCGCGCACGCGGCGGCGGCCGCCGCCTCGGCACGCGACCTGCTCGCGACGATCGCCGTACGGCTGCGCCAGCTCGACGTTCCCCATGACTTCGCCGAGCACGTGCTCGGCAGATGCCGGGCGGCCCAGAACGCCGCCCTGCGCACTCCGGTGACCACCACCGCGAACAGGTGAGGGACATGACAGACGACACGCAGACGTCCACCACGAAGGGCGGCGGCTTCGCCCGGGTGCTGCGCAGCCCCGGCGCGCTGCGCCTGGTCGGTTCGCTGTTCGTGCTGGAGACCGGGTCCGCCATGACGACGGTCGGCCTGCCGCTGCTGGTCATGCAGCGGTACGGCCTGGGCCTGGAGGTCGGGTTCACCCTCGCCGCCCGGTTCCTGCCCAACATCCTGCTCGGCGCGCTCGCCGGGCAGGTCGTCGACCGGCACGACCCGCGCCGCGTGGCGACCCTCGCCGCGCTCGGCAGCGGCCTGGCCGCCGCCCTGTTCCCGTTCACCACGGCGATGTGGCAGATCCAGCTGCTGGCCCTGGCCATCGGCATCGGCTACATGTTCGGCTTCCCGGCGACCATGGCGCTGCGCCCGCAGGTGATTCCCGAGGGCAGCGAGCTGGAGGGCAACGGGCTCATCGTGACGGCGGAGCGGGTGCCCAAGCTCCTCGGACCGGCGGTGGCCGGGCCGATCGCCGCCGTCGCGGGCGTCGACTGGCTGTTCACCGCCGAGGCCGCGACCGCACTGGTGGCGGCCGCGCTGCTGACGCGCCTGCCCCGGACGGCCGGCGCCGGATCGGCGGCCGCGGCCGGTGCCGCCGCAGGGGCACCGGCCGCGTCCGGCGCGCGGACGGCCTCCGCCGTGGGCGGCCAGCTCGCCGGCTGGGCCCGGGCGGTGGCGGGCGGTGCGCGCGAGCTGGTGCGCATGGTGCGCGGGGACGGGCGGCTGTCCTCGCTGACGGCCACGGCGTTCACGTACATGGTGGCGCTGGGCCTGGGCCGCACCTTCCTCGCCGCGTACTCGCTGCACGGCTTCGGGCACGTCCCCGGGATGCTCGGGTATCTGCTGGCGGCCATGGGGCTGGGCGGCGCGCTCGGCGGGATGGCGGCGGCGGTCTTCCGTTCCTGGAACCAGGGCTGGGTCTACGTCCTCGGCAACGTGCTGGAAGGCGTGTGCTGGGTGGCGCTGATCGCGACGGGTGACTGGTACCTGGCACTCGCCCTGCTGCTGTTCGCAGGTGTCTTCGAGTCCATCGCCTCCGTCGTCTACTTCGCCGAGGTCCAAAAGCGCCTGCCCGCCGGTCTGCAGGGCCGTTACTACGCCACCCTGGTGCCGCTCTCGGACGTCTTCCTCGTCGCGGGCACCGTCGCGGGTGGTGTCCTCGTCGACCGGGCGGGCGTCTCCGCCGGCGCCGTCCTGGTGGGCCTCGCGATGGCCCTGCCGGTCCTGGTGCTGGTGACCCGGCTCGTACCGGACCGGCCGGCGCCGGTGGTGGAGCAGGCGGCCGCGGAGACGGAGGAGTCCGCCACGGCGACGGAGAAGTGCGTCGTGGAGACGGGCCGGTCCGCGCCGGTGGCCGGGAGCGCGGCGGCATGAGCGGGGACCTCCCGGACGCCTTCCCCTACTTGGGTGCCTCGCTGGACGACGTCGAGGATCTCGCGCACTCCCGGATCTCCTGCTGGGTGCACTGCCTGCGCGACAGCCTGTACGCCACCGGGTTCCGGGACACCGCCCGGGCGCTGGCCCAGCCGCTCAACTTCGCCGTGGAGCGTACCGCCGACGGTGAACTCCTCACCCTGTACGGCGGTCTGGACACCGACTACCACGCGCCCCGCTTCCAGCGCGGCGTCCGCGCCCACTGGGAGACCAGCCCGGACGACGCGGACCACGCGTTCGACGTCGTCGAGCGGGAGCTGGCCCGCGGGCATGCCGTGCCGGTCTCGCCGGACCTGCGGGGCATGCGCCACTCCGAGTTCTACCGCGTGCCGTTCTCCGGCTATCCGCACACCTTCCTGGTGCACCGCCTGGACGGGGACACGGTCTGGGCCGCCGACCGCAACACCCGCCGCGGCAGCGGCTTCACGGACAACCGCGGCACCGTGCCCGCCGACGAACTGCGCCGGGGCCTGGCCGGGCGGCCGGTGCTGGTCTGGGACACCGGTGCCCCCGCCGGGGACTGGGCGGAGGAACGCCGCCTGCTGCTGGCGCGCTCCGTGCGGAACCTGACCGAGCCGGACTCGCCGCACGAGGGCCTCGCCGGGCTGCGCACGCTGCCGGACGTGCTGGCCGGGCTGGAGGAGCACCCCGGCCGCTCGTCGGTGCTGCGCATGCGCGTGTCGGGGCCGCTGCAGCGGCAGGTCGCCGGCGACCGCCAGCTGCTGGCCGCCGCCCTGCTCCGGGACGTCCCGGAGCAGGGCGGCGGCGCGCGCGGGGCGGCCGTCGTGGCGGCGGCCGGGCTGCTGCGCGCCTCGTCCGCCGCCTTCGTCGACCTGGCCCGGCTGGTGTTTCTGCTCAGCCGCTCCTGGTCCGCCGAGGCGCTCGACCTGTGCCGCCGCCGCGTGGACCGCATCCACGACCTCGACGCCCGGGCCGTGGAGCGGCTGGCCGCCCTCGGCTGAGCGCCGGGCGTCAGACGAGGGCGGCGGCGTTGGAGAAACCGCCCATGTAGTAGTCGACGGTGTCCTGTTCGCTGCACACGGCGACGACGCCGGCCCGCAGCAGCCGCTCGCACAGCGCCATGTCCTCCGTCGTCTCGAGGATGCGGTGCCAGACGGTGAAGTCGGTGGGGAACGGGACGAGTTCGTGGGTCTCGCGGCGCAGCAGCAGCTCGTTGGTGTCGACCCGGTTCAGCATGCCGTCGCCGGTCATCCGCATCATGTCGCGGACGACGGGCGAGCCCGGGACGAAGACGCCGTGGCGGGCCAGTGTCCGGTAGGAGGCGGCCCGCTGACGCGGTATCGGGTGCCAGGGGTCCTCGCCGTCCGGCACGAACTCGGCGCCGTCCTCGGTGAGCAGACGGCGCCAGCTGTGGGCGACGCCGGCCTGCGGGTTGCGCTCCAGCAGGTCCACCAGGGAGCGCAGGTGGCCGGGGGCGTAGGCGTTGTCGTCGTCGAGGTGGGCGACGTAGGGGGTGCGGGCGAGGCCGATCCCGAGGTTGCGCAGGTAGGACAGCCGGGCCGGCAGGTAGTCGCGTGGCATGTCCGGATGGTCGCCGGGGGCGACGTTGACGAACCGGGCGTGCGGGAACTCCTCTTCCAGCGCCCGGCGTCGGTCCTCGTCGCGGAGGTGGGGGCAGTCGTCGCCGACGACCACGTGCGCGGCGCTCAGCCCCTCCTGCGCGGCGACCGAGCGCAGCGCCCGCCTCAGCGAACGGGGCCGCCCCTTGGTCGGGGTGACGACGGTGACGGTCATGCGGTCTCCTCGTACGGGCTCGTGGGCCGGCCGCCGGCGGCGGACAGCACCAGGGAGGCGTTGTTGCCGCCGAAGCCGAAGCTGTTGACCAGGACGTGTCCGGCGGTGGCGGCGCGGCGCGGGCGGTCCAGGGCGAGCACGCCGTCGGGCAGGGACGCCGGACGGCGCAGCCCCGGCGTGCCGGGGACACGTGCCTCACGCAGGAAGCCGGCCGCGGCCACGAGACCGGGGAAGGCGGAGGCGTGCAGGAGGTGGCCGATCGCGCCCTTGTGGGAACTCACCGGCAGCGGGCCGTGGCCGAGGGCGCCGGCGAGTCCGGCGACGGCCTCGGCCTCGGCGGCGTCTCCCTGCACCGTGCCGGTGGCGTGCGCGTGGACGTAGTCGACACGGCGGGTGCCGGCGTCGTCGAGTGCGGCCCGCATGCAGTCGAGGACCGCGGCGGGTGCGGAGGCGACGGACTCGGAGGTGTCGACCACGCAGGCGGCTCCGGTGAGCCAGGCCTCGGGCCGGTGCCCGCGGGCGCGGGCGGACCCGGCCGTCTCCAGCACGGCCGCGCCTCCGCCCTCTCCGACGGTGATGCCGTCGCGGTCGGCGTCGAAGGGCCGCGCGCCGTGCGGGCTGAGCGTCCTGACGACGTCCATGCTGGCGTACTCGTACCGGTTGAGCGCGCTGGCTCCGACGATCAGGGCGGTGCTGCCGAGACCGGACAGCAGCCAGTCGCGGGCGAAGGCGGCGGCGTACGCGGCGGACGCGCACGCGTGCGAGAGGTGGACGACGTGCGTGCGGCGGGCGTCGGCGAGGCATGCGGTGAGCAGCGCCTCGGGGTGCGGGCCCGCGAAGTCGCCGTCCTGCTCACCGGCGGTGGTGCCGAGCGTGGGTGCCTGGGAGACGACGACGAGCAGCGAGCCGTCCGGCAGACCGGTGAGCCCGGCGGCGGCGAGGGCCTGGCGGGCGGCGGCCGTCGCGAGGGCCTCCTTGCGCCGTCCGGCCGGGGCGGTGCAGTCACCGGGGGGTACGGCGGCGACGACGCGGCTGCGGAAGTCGCCCTGCGGACAACCGTGTTCGCCGAAGGCCCGCCGTCCGTGCAGCAGTCCGCGCCAGAACGCGCCGGGGGTGGGGCCCAGCGGGCTGATCAGGCCGAGCCCGGCCAGGGCCACGGCGGTCATGCGGCCACCGCTGTCGTGGCCGAGGCCCATGCCCGCAGGCGTGTCCGGTCGTGCTTACCGCTGCCCGTGCGGGGCAGTGCGTCCAGGACGCGGACGGTGCGGGGGCGGGCGTGCGGGGGCAGGTGACGCCGGCACGCTTCGGCGACCCGGCCGGCCACGGCCGCGTGGTCGGCGTCGGAGCTCTCGACGAACGCCCAGACGGCGTCGCCGCGGTCGCCGCGCCGGACGCCGACGACGGCGGCGTCCACGACGCCGGCCGCGGCCCGCACCGCGTCCTCGACGACGGTGGGGGCGACGGTCTCGCCGTGCACCACGAGGATCTCCTTGATCCGGCCTCCCACCGTCAGCCAGCCGTCGGCCGTGACCGTGCCGGTGTCGCCGGTGCGCAGCCAGCCGTCGGCGGTGAACGCGCCTCGGTCGAGGCCGCCGGTGGCCGGGTCGAGGTAGCCCAGCATCAGGCCGGGGCTCGCGATCTCGATCTCGCGCCGCGGCCCCGCGACGCGGGCCCGGACTCCGTCGAGGAGGCGGCCCACGGTGCCGGGCCGCAGGTCGCCCGGGGCGTTGAGGGCGACGTTGGGACCGGCCTCACTGAGTCCGTACCCGTCGTGCAGCGGTGCCCCGGTGACCGCCAGGAAGTCGTCGTACAGGCCGGGGGTCAGCACGTCGCCCCCGCAGCCGCGGATCCGCAGGCCGGCCAGCAGCCGGGCGGACTCGCCGTCCCGGGCGGCCTCGGCGGCGAGCATCCGGTACATGGTGGGGACGCCGTCCAGGGAGGTGATGCCGTCGGTGGCGAGCCGGGTCAGCGTGCCGCGCAGGTGGAAACCCGACTCGGCGTACAGATGGGCGCCGGTGGTGCGCCACACCCGCAGCACACTGTGCCCGTAGGCGTGCCGCAGCGGCAGCGGGAGCAGCAGCCGGTCCTGTGCCGTGATGCCCATCCGGGCGGCGGTGGCGCGGCCCTGGTGGGCGAGGGCGCCGGCCGGGAGGGCGACCGCCTTGGGGTCGCCCGAGCTGCCGGAGGTCCAGAAGACGGCCGCGGTCTCCTCGGGCAGAGCCAGCGGGCGGGTGCGCGCCACGACGAGGGGTTCGCCCGAGGCGGTGGCGTGGACGGCCGCGGCCGCGGCGATCCGCCGGGCGGGGGCCGCCCCGTCGAGGAGCAGCGGCGCGCCGGCGGCGTCGGCGGCGAGTGCGGTGACGACGGCGGTGAGCGGGTGGTCGGAGGCGAGGGCGGCGGCGCGGCCGGGCCCCGCTCCCGCCGCGGTGAGGCGGCGGGCGGTGCGGTCGACGAGCCGGGCCAGGTGTGCGGCCGGGACGTGCTGCCCGTCGACGGTCAGGCGCGGGGCCGCGGCCCCGCCGGGGCGGGCGGTCACGCGGCGGCTCCGGCGGGCGGGCCGGCGTCGAACACCCGGCGGACGCCGACGGGGACGTCGTCGTCGCGGACCGGGACGGTGATGACGGTCGTCCGGCCCTCGGCGTGGGCCTTGGCCGCGTCGTCGAGGGCGGCGGCGAGTTCGGCGGTGGTGGTGCAGCGCGCGGTGAGACCGCCGAGGGCGCGGACGGTGGCGTCGGTGTACGCGGGTGCGGTGAACCGGGTGAGGGTGTCGGGTGCGCCTTCCTCGGCGCGTACGAAGCGGGGCCAGCCGTAGCCGCGGTTGTCGAGCACCAGGACGGTCAGGCCCAGGTTCAGTTCGGTGGCCGTCGGCAGGGCGGCGAGGCCCATCTCGAAGGCGCCGTCGCCGCAGACCAGGACCGTGCGCCGGGTGCGGTCGGCGAGGGCGGCGCCGACGGCGGCCGGCAGGCCGAAGCCGACCATCGTCTGCTCGCCGGGGGTGATGACCCGGGCGCCGTCGCCGACGGACACCACGGGGTGGTGGTAGCCCCACATGTCGTGCAGTCCGTTCTCCTGCACGAGGGTCGCCCCGCGGGTCACGGACTCCTGGAGCAGCCGCAGCGCCGTGGGCACGGTCAGGTCGGGACCGTCCACGGCGGTGTGGCGGGCGCGCATCCCGGCGCGTACGGCCGCGGTGTCGGCACGGCGGGCGGCGCCGGCGGCGGTCACCGCGGGCGCCTCGGCCACGACGGCGTCGGCGAGCTGGCCGGCCACCAGGGCGGCGTCGCCGAGCAGGGCCACCTCGGGTTCGGCCGCGGTGTGGAAGACGGCCGGGTCGACGTCGACGTGGATGAGCGTCTTGTCCTCGAGGCCGTCCCAGCCCATGCGGGCGGTCTCCTCCAGGCGGGAGCCGATCGCGAGGACGACGTCGGCCTCGCGGAGCAGCCGGTCCGCGGGGGGTGTGGTGTACAGGCCCACCAGGCCGCAGGCCAGCGGGTGTTCCTCGTCGACGAGGCCGCGTCCGGCGGCGGTGGTGAACAGCGGCGCGGCCAGCAGTTCCGCCAGCCGCCGTACGGCGGGACCCGCACCGGCGGGTTTGCAGCCGCCGCCGGCGACGACGACGGGCAGCCGGGCCCCGGTGAGCAGCCGGGCGGCGCGGCGTACCTCCTCGGCGTCGGCGGCGAAGCGCAGGCGGCGTACCGGCGGGGCGGGCCGCCGCTCGGGGGCGGGGGCGCGCAGCACCTCGTCGGCGATCTCCACCAGGACCACGCCGGGGCCGCCGTTGACGGCGAGGTGGACGGCCCGGCGCAGCGCCCAGGTCAGCTGCCGCGGGTCCTCGACGAGGAAGTCCCACTTCGTCAGCGGCCGGGCCATGGCCGCCTGGTCGGTGTGCTGGAAGCCGCCGCGGCCGATGCCGAGGGCGGGTACGCGGGTGGTGACGACGACGACGGGGGCGCCCAGCGAGGAGGCCTCCAGCAGGCCGGTGAGGGCGTTGGCGAAGCTGGGTCCGGAGTTGACGGCGAGGACGGCGGGCCGGCCGGAGACGGCCGCGTGGCCGATGGCGGCGCAGGCGCCGGCCCGCTGGTCGCGCACGCCCAGGACGCGCAGTCCGGGGGTGGTGCGCGCAGCGTCCATCAGTCCGGGTTCGTCGGAGGGCAGCCCGACGACGATGTCGCATCCGGCGTCCGCGAGAGTGCCGGCGACGACGTGCCAGGGGTGGTGGTCGGGGGTCGCGCTCACTGCTGATGCTCCTCGGCTGGGTCGTGGGGGCACGGACGGAGGTGGGCGCGCAGGACGGCGCTGCGGCGGCGGGTCTCGGCATCGAGCCCGGCGGCGGCGTCCGCAGGTGCGGGAGTTCCGAAGGGCGACGGCGGCGCACCGTCGGGTCGCGGGGGTCGTGTGGTGGCGCGGCGGACGCGGGCGGCCACGGCCCAGAAGGCGCCCGTGTCGGGGCGCCGCAGGACCTCGCAGAGGTAGACGGCGGGGGCCCGGCCGGCGGCCAGGGCTCGGGCGAAGCGGAGGGCGGCGGTGCCGTCGCCGGCGGGTTCGGCGATGACGTAGCCGGGTCCGCGCCAGCCGGTCATTTCTGTGAACCGGCGCAGCAGGCCGGACGGTTCGAGTCCGACGGAGTCGGCGGGGCGCAGGCGGCGGGCGGGGTCGTCGCAGTGGGCAGCGAAGGAGCCGGCGGCGTGGACGCTGTAGTCCCCGGCGGAGAGGACGACCGGCACCCGCGTCCCCGGGGCCGCGCCCTGGTGCAGCGCGGCGAGCGCCTCGCCGACCGCGTCGACGGCCTCCGGATCGGCGGCCAGCCGCCGGGCCCCGGTGGCGCGTGGCGGAGGTGGATCTCCGACGCCCCGCCCGCGGACGACCGGGGGGTCCACGACGACATGTGCCGGGGCGGCCGGCGGGAACGGTACGGCGCTGCCCCGGGTCACAGACGCGGTGGGCGCGGCAGGCTCCCGGACCGCGGCCGGTACGACGCGTTCCCGGGCCGCCGGCGGGGCCGGGGCCGCGCTCACCGCCGGGTCCCGGCGGCGGCCTCGGCGGACAGCAGCAGGGGGCGCCCGGTGGCCGTGCCGTTGCGGTGCACGCTGCCGGCGAGGGGGCCGTAACCGCCGAAGGGCCGGTTGCCGTCCTCCACGTCGAAGGTGATGCGCTCCTCGCAGACGACGCTGGTCGCGATGCGTGTGGCGCCCGTGAGGGCGGGCTCTCCGAAGACGGAGACGTACATGCCGCGCGCCCGCTCCTCGGCGGAGTGCAGCCACCGGGTGATCTGCCGGGGGTCGTCGTACTCCATGGTGAGCACGACGGGGGAGAAGAACTCGGGCGGGTGGAAGGCGTCCTGCCAGGGCAGGTGCAGCAGGGTCGGCTCGACGACGCCGCCGGTGAGGTCGACCCGGCCGCCGTGGACGGTGAACTCGCGGTACGCCGAAAGGAATTCCGCCGCGTCCTGCACGGCGTCCGGATAGATCAGCGGTGCCACCCGAGTGGCGGGGTCGCCGCGCTCGCCCACGCGGATCGTTGCGAGTGCTCCGGTAAGCCGGGGCAGGACCTCGCGGACGAGCGAGCGGTGGACGAAGACGATGTCGGTGCACAGGCAGTCCTGGCCCGAGTTGTACAGCCGGGCGTCGAGCACGGTACGGCAGACCGCGTCGGGGTCCGCCCCGGGGCCGACGACGAGCGGGTTGGGGCCGGAGCCGAAGGTGAGCAGTAGCGCGTCGCCGGGCAGTTCGGCCGCGACCGCGCGGCCGTTGTCCGGCTGCCCGGTGAAGACGACGGCGTCGGAGCGGGCGCAGTCGGCGAGGAACCGCTTCTGCGAGACCGGTTCCATGACGATCCGTCCGGCGCCCGTGCCGCGCAGATGCGGGCCGAGGATCTCGTGGACGGCCATGGCCGCCGGCGCGACCCGTGCGGAGGGCCGGATGCGGACCTCGTCGGTGTACAGCGAGGGGATGACGCCGAACAGGACGTAGGAGTAGAGCAGGTTGTTCGACGGCAGGAAGGTCGCGAGCCGGCCGAGCCGACGCGGCGCATTGCGCAGCAGCTCCCACGGTGCGCCGGAGAGAGCGCGCAACGAGCGGAAGAGTTCGTCGTTCGCGGCCTGGGCGGTGGCCACGCGGGTGAGGACGCCGTGCAATTCGTCCCGGTGCCGCAGGAGTGTGTCGACGAATCGAGGGACGACCGCGTCCGCCACGGCCGCGAACGGCCTCGGCGGGGCCGCCGGCCGGTCGTTCGATCTCATGGTCGGCGACGTGTCGCGCCCCGCCTCGATGACGCTGCTGTGCATGCGCGTACCCCCTTGCACCTGCCCGTGACCTTCGGGCTCGATCAGGAAGCGTCTCCCGCCCGGACGGCCTCGCGCATCTCGGTTCGTGCTCTCTTTCAGAGAAAGCGAACCCACTGAGCATTCTCGGAGAACGACCGCGGGTCAGCGGCCACTAGCATTCACGACTACACCGGTGCACAGCCCAGGGCGCCGAATTCCGTCGTTTACGCAAAAGCCTCGAAAATATTCTGTGAAGAGGAAGGAGAAACGCTTTGTCCGCCAGTGAATTTCGTTTCAGCGTTTTCCTCTCCACGGTTGTTCTTGATTCGGGGATTCTGCTCGCCCATGGGCCGCGCCAGCAGCGGATCGTGCTGGACGCTGCGTGGGAGCGCTGCGTGCGCGACCTGTCGGGCACGGTGTTCGGGCCGGAGGCTTTCGCGGATCTCGCTCCGAACCGTGCGGCCGCCCCGGGTGTCCTGCAGGCGCTGAGGGAGCGGCACCTGATCGTGCCGGAGGGCTGCGACGAGGAGGCCGCGCTGAGGGCCTCGTTCACGGACCGGCCGGAGAGCTCCGGCCATGACCCGGCGGCGGCCGCTGCCGGGTCATGGCCGGTCACCCGCTACGGGCTGCCCCCGCGCCTGTCCGACACCGCCGCAGCCGCCGCGGGGGCCGGGGAGGCGGTGCGCGTGCTGTTGATCGGCGGCTGCGTCACGCAGTTCACCGAGGAGCCGCTGCACGCCCTGGGCCGCGAACTGGGTCTCGACGTGCGCATCGAGCACCTGTGGCCGGGGCCCTCGGCGGGCCTCGCCCGTGCGGTGCGACGGTCGCGTCCCGATGTCACGGTCTACCAGCCCGGTGTCCAGCCGTTCCTGACGGGCCTGTTCGACGGCGCGCACA
This sequence comes from Streptomyces sp. 1222.5, assembly GCF_900105245.1. Taxonomy (NCBI): domain Bacteria; kingdom Bacillati; phylum Actinomycetota; class Actinomycetes; order Kitasatosporales; family Streptomycetaceae; genus Streptomyces; species Streptomyces sp. 1222.5. Next base: position 58,388 of record NZ_FNSZ01000002.1, read on the forward strand.
CCTGCGACGACGAGGAGCGGGCGCACCGGCTGGCGCTGATGAAGAACGCGCTGACCCTGGCCGTCCGCGCCCTGGCGGACGCGCTGGAGGGCTCGCTGGGCCTGGTCCACAACATCGCCCCGCCGGCGCTGTCGCCGTTCGGCCGGTACGACTTCGCCGAGGAGTACGGTCTGCGGCGCCTGGTCGCCGAGCTGAACCAGCACATCGACCGGTGCGTGCGCAGCCACCCCCACTTGATGGTCGTCGACGAGGAACGGCTCGTCGCCCGGTACGGCGCCGCCGCGCTCTTCGACGACCTCGTGTTCCCCTTCGGCCACCACGGCGGCTCGGTCGATCCGGGCGACGAGCGCCCGCACCAGTTGCCCGCGCTCGGCCGTGCCCTGGCCGGCGAGTACCTGGCCTGTCTGCGGGCCCACCGCGGTACCGGCCGGATCAAGCTGGTCGTGACCGACCTGGACGGCACGCTGTGGCCGGGCATCGCCGCCGACGACGGCTTCGACTGGGTCGACGGCGACGCCACCAGCCGCTGGCTGCACGTCGGCCTGCACCAGGCGCTGTCCGTGCTCAAGAGCCGGGGCGTGCTCCTCGCCACGTGCAGCAAGGGCGACGCGCACGCCACCCTGGGTGTGTGGGAGGAGGCGGGCGGCCGGCTGCCGCTCGCTCCCGGCGACTTCGTGCTGCACCGCATCAACTGGCGGCCCAAGTCGGAGAATATTGCCGACCTGTGCGCCCGCCTCGGTTTCACCCCCGACCAGGTCCTCTTCCTGGACGACAACCCCGTCGAGCGGGCCGAGGCGGCCGCCGCGCTGCCCGGCCTGCACATCGCTGAAGGGCCCGTGCACGGCTTCCGCGAGCTGCTGCTGACCAGCGCCGCTCTGGAAGCGGGCCGGCGCACCGAGGAGGCGGCGCGGCGCACCGACACCACACGGGCGATGCTGCGCCGCGAGGAGCTGCGCTCCGGCCTGGACCGGGACGCTTTCCTGCGCTCCCTGGACGTCCGGGTGCGGGTGGCGGAGGCCGGGCCGGAGCACCTGGCGCGGGCGGCCGAACTCTTCAACCGGACCAACCAGTTCACGACGACGGCCTGGCGTACGGGCCCGGAGGAACTGCGGCGTGTCCTCGCCGAACCGGGGACGCGGCTGCATGTCGCGCACGTGTCCGACCGGTTCGGTGACTACGGCCTGACCGGCGCCTGCCTGGTGCGGGGCGGGACAGTGACGGCGTTCGCGCTGAGCTGCCGGGTGATCGGCCTCGACGTCGCGGTGCCGTTCCTGGTCGCCGCTCTCGAGGACGGTGCCGGCGGGCGGCGCGCGGCTCTGGCCGGGCTGGCCGGCCGGATCGTCGTCACGGACCGCAATACCCCGGCGCGGGAGCTGTTCCTGGACGCCGGGTTCGGTGCGGCGGGGGACGACGGCCTGCATGTGCTGGCCGATCCCGGGCGGCTGCCCGAGCTGTCCGCCCTGCCCGTCGCCGTGCTGTCCGCGGCCGCGGCCGGTCCGGGTGGGCCGTGAGCGGCGCCGGCGGAACGCCGCCACCGCAGACCGAGACAGTCATCACTAGGGGGAGAACCGTGCGAGCAGTGGTCACCGGCGGTGCGGGTTTCGTCGGATCGCATCTGTGCGAGCGGCTTCTGTCCCGCGGCGACGACGTCGTCTGCGTGGACGACCTGTCCACGGGCCGCGCCGGCAACGTCGCGCACCTGCTCGACCACCCCGGTTTCCGCTTCGTGCACCAGGACGTGACCGAGGGCCTGGAGGTCTCCGGCCGGGTCGATGCGGTGTACCACCTGGCCTCCCCTGCCTCGCCCCGCGACTACCTGCGGCTGCCGGTGGAGACCCTGCTGGTGGGCTCGTACGGCACCCGCAACGCTCTGGAGCTGGCCCGTCGTCACGGCGCCGCGTTCCTGCTGACGTCCACCTCCGAGGTGTACGGCGACCCTCTGGTGCACCCGCAGCCCGAGAGCTACTGGGGCAACGTCAACCCGGTCGGCCCGCGCTCCGTCTACGACGAGGCCAAGCGCTTCGGGGAGGCGCTGACCATGGCCTATCGGCGCACCCGCGGGGTGCGCACCACCATCGTGCGGATCTTCAACACCTACGGTCCGCGGATGCGCGCCGACGACGGCCGGGCCGTGCCCGCCTTCGTCACGCAGTCGCTGGCCGGTCTGCCGCTGACGGTCACCGGCGACGGAAGCCAGACCCGTTCGCTGTGCTACGTGGACGACCTGGTGACGGGGCTCGTGCGGGCCTTGGAGGCGGGCGTTCCCGGTCCGGTCAACCTCGGTAACCCCGAGGAGGTGACCATGCGCCGACTCGCGCTGACGATCCGCGAGATCTGCGGGTCGTCGAGCGAGGTGACCTTCGTTCCGCGGCCGCAGGACGACCCGATGCTGCGCCGGCCGGACATCTCGGCCGCCCGCCGTGAGCTGGGCTGGGCGCCCGGGACCGCGCTCGCGGACGGTCTCGCGCGCACCGTCGCCTGGTTCCGGGAGGCCTCCGCGCCCGGTGCCCTTTCCCTTCCCGACCTCGTTCACTCCCGGCCCGTGCCGGCGCCGCCGACCCGGCGCCGGCGACCCGCAAGCTCCGGCCCGACCGCCGGACCCGACTCCCCCAGGAAGGGGGACACGATCCATGACCCAGCAGGAACGCTTCGCCGTCAGACGGCCGAGCGAGGTACCGCTTGACCGCCTGGTCGACCTGGTACGCGCCTACGAGGAACACACCACGGGAGTGGCCGCCTGCACCCGGGAGGACATCCTCCTGGAGACCGGCCACCCCGGTTACGAGGACAACAGCTGGTGCCTGACCGGCCCCGACGGCCAGGTGTTCGCCTGGGCGGCGCTGACCGCGCGCGGCGACACCCTGGACGCCGCGCTGACCGTACGGCCCGGCCGGCACGCCGAGAGCGCGGCCCGCACCCTGCTGGCCCGGCTCCTGGACCGGGCGGACGAACTCACCGCCCAGCAGGGCGTGCGGTATGCCCTCACCGTCGGTGGCGTGCTGGGCGGTGACGCCGTGGTTCCGTCGGTGCTTCAGGAGGCGGGATTCAGCCCCGGTGCCACCGCGGGCCAGTACACGATCGACCTGACGCTGCCGCCGCTGCCGCCCGTGCTCCCCGACGGGGGAAGCATCCGGCAGGCCGGCCCGGACGATCTCGCCGCCTTGCACACGCTCCATCTGACCAGCCGGGCCAAGGGTCCCAAGACCGAGGATGCGGGCCTCTTCGATGCCCGCATACGGCGGTTGCTCGACTCCGGTGGTGCAGTACTGCTACTGGAGGTCACCGGCCGTCCGACCGGCTACGTCCTGACCCAGGCCGCCGAAAGCAAGGAGGGCCGTGTGCTGGAACTCGCGGTCGCTCCGGCATACCGCGGACTGGGCATCGGGTACGCCCTGCTCACCGCGGCACTCGCCGAACTGCGGGCCCTGGGCGCGGCCCGCGCCCGGGTCCTGCTGGACACGGGCGACTTGCATGACCCCGAGGCGCTCGGGCGCGTCCTCACCGTCCAGGCGGCACGGACCGTCACCCGTTTCCACCGCTTCGACGACTGACCCGGCTCGCGCCCGGAAACCGGGCCGCGTGCCGCGCACGGTCGTGCATGACGGGGACGGTGCTCCCGACCGAGTCCGTCCCGACGTCTGACCGCAACGATACCGATCCGCCCGCGCCATCGAAGCACTCGCCGGACGTTCGGCGCTTCTTTGTGAAGTCCCCGCCGTATCCGGCTCCGTGAAGCCCCGCCCCGCCCGGCCCACCGGCCCCCCGTATCCGAACGGAGCCCCTGATGAACCGCACCGCCGCCTCCCGGCGCCTGCTGATGGTGATGCCCTACAGCCAGTTCGTCCGCAAGGCCGCCGAGGCCGGCTTCGAGGTCTGGGCCATCTGGGACCCCTCCCTGCGCGAGCAGGCGTACCTCGACGAAGTCGCCGTGCACGCACAGGAGTTGCTGCTGACCGACTTCGGTGACGAGGCCGGCCTGCGCGCCCTGATCGCCGAGACGGTCCGCGCCCACGGCATCGGCACCGTGCTGCACCTCGGTGCGGAGGAGTCGATGCCGCCGGCCCTCGCGGAGGCCGAGGCGCTCGGGGTGTCCCCCAACCCGGCCGCCGCGGTCGGCGCCCTCAACGACAAGGCCGCGATGCGGGCGCTGCTCGCCGCGCAGGGCCTGTCGCCGGTGCGCTCGCGGACGGCCGGGACCGCCGAGGAGGCCGCCGCCGCGGTGGCCGGGCTGCCGCTGCCCGTCGTCGTCAAGCCGGCCCGCGCCTCCGGCAGCCGCGGCATCGCGCTGATCCGCGACGCCGACGACCTCCGCGAGTGGACCGCCCGCGTCACCGAGGCCGGCCTCGCCGGCCCCTACCTGGTCGAGGAGTATCTCGAAGGCTCCGAGTACAGCGTGGAGACCCTGTCCGCCGACGGCGAGCACCACGTCATCGGCATCACCGCGAAGCAGACCACGGGCGCGCCCTTCTTCGTCGAGACCGCGCACCTCCACCCCGCCCCGCTCGGCCCTGACGAGCGGGCCGCCCTGCATGCGGTCGTCATCGGGCTGCTCGACCTGGCCGGCTACCGCTTCGGGCCCGCCCACACCGAGGTCGTCCTGACCGCGCACGGCCCGCGCATCGTGGAGTCGCAGACCCGGCTGGGCGGCGACCGCATCCCGCTGCTCATCGAGACCGCGTCCGACTACGACATCGAGGCCGCGATCTTCCGGACCCTGGCCGGAGCCCCCGTCGAACCGCCGGCGCCGCGGCACACCGCCTCCGTCGGCTTCTTCCTCCTGCCCGCCGGCCGGCTGGAGTCCGTCACGGGACTCGACGCCATCCGCGCGCTGCCCTTCGTGCAAGTGCTGCACTTCCCCTTCCGGCCGGGCGACGAACTGCCGCCCACCACCAACTCCGCCACCCGCCACGGCTACGTCGTCGTCGACGCCGAGTCGCCCGCCGAGGCCCGGAACCGCATCGCCCGTGTCCGCGGACTGCTGCGCGCGGACGTCCGCGAAGCCGCCCTCACCACCACCCCGAAGGGAGCCCTTCGATGAGCACCCGCAAGACCGTGCTGCTGATCGGCGGCGTCGACGCCCACGTGGACCGCTTCACCGCGCTCGGCGTCAAGATCGTCCTGATCCAGCACCCCGACAAGGTCACCGAGCACCAGATGCGCGCCGTCGACGTCCTGCTCGTCGTCGACTACACCGACTGGGACACCGTGCGGCCGTACGCCGAGGCGGCGCGCGCCGTCCACGGCGTGGACGCCGTGGTCTCGCTCACCGAGCCCGGCCTGAACCCGGCGAGCCGCCTCGGCGACCTGTTCGGGCTGACCGACGGCCGCCGGCACGAGGTGAGCCGCCGGATGCGCGACAAGTGGCTGATGCGCCGCCATCTCGCCGACCGGGGCCTGCCGGTGCCGCACACCGCCCAGGTGTCCGACCGGGCCTCGCTCGACGCCTTCGGCGAGCGGGCCGGGTATCCCTTCATCGTCAAACCGGTCTCCACCACGGCCGGGTTCGGCCTCCTGCGGGCCGAGAGCCCGCAGGACCTGGACCGGGTGTGGGCACGCGTGCGGGAGCTGGACGGCGGCCGCACGGACCGCGGGTCGACCATGTTCACCGTCGACGGCTTCCTGATGGAGTCCTACATCGACGGCCCCGAGTTCAGCGTCGAGGCGCTCAGCTTCGCCGGCCGGCACGTCGTCGTCGCCGTCACCGAGAAGCTGACCGCCGAGGAGCACTTCGCGGAGCTCGGGCACGCGGTGCCCGCCCGGCTGTCCGGCACCGACCGGCAGCGGCTGACCGGCGCCGTGGAGGAGTTCCTGACCGCCATGGGCGTCACCGACGGTCCCAGCCACACCGAGATCCGGCTGTCCTCGCGCGGGCCGGTGGTCATCGAGTCCCACAACCGGCTCGGCGGCGGCCACATCGTCGACCTCGTCGAGGCGGCATACGGCATCGACATGATCGCCTACGGCGCCGCCTGGCCGCTCGGGCTCGTCGAGCCGCTCGCCGCGCCACCGGAGCCGAAGGCGGCGGCCGCCATGCGGGCCGTGGTCCGCGAGCCGGGCACCGTCACCGCGGTGAGCGGCGTGGAGCGGGTCCGGGCCCGGCCGGACGTGCTGGCCGCTCAGGTCTCCGTGCGTCCGGGCGACACCGTACGGCCGCTGGGCGACAACTGGGATCGCCTTGGCAGCGTCGTCGTCACCGCCGCCGACACCGACAGTGCGGTGGAGCTGTGCGAGCGCCTGGTGCGCCAGGAGATCCGTATTCGCCTCGAGCCCGCGGCGGCACCCGTGCCGGCCCGGGCCGCCTGAGCGGCGGGCCTCGCCGGAAGGAGTCGACCGCGTGTCCGAAGAACTCCCGCTACTGCGCACCCTCGGCGAGGATCTCGCCGTAGTCGTCGCCCGCGACCCGTCGCTGTCCAGTCGTCTGCAAGCCGTCGGCCACACCGGGCTGTCCGCCGTGTGGACGCACCGGGTAGCGCACCGGCTGTACCGGCGGCGGCTGCGGACGGCGGCGAGCCTGCTCGCGCGGATCGCCCGCCGCCGCACCGGTGTCGAGATCCATCCCGGTGCGGTCCTGGGCCGCCGTGTCTTCATCGACCACGGCGCGTCCGTGGTGATCGGGCAGACCGCCGTCGTCGGCGACGACGTGACCATCTACCAGCAGGTGACGCTGGGCGCGGTGGGGTGGTGGACCGACAACGACCGCCCGCCCGGCGCCCGCCGGCACCCCGTCGTCGGCGACGGGGTGATACTCGGCGCGAACGCGACCGTGCTGGGTCCCGTGACCATCGGCGACCGGGCCCTGATCGGCGCGATGGCCACCGTCACCGAGGATCTGCCACCCGGGGCCCGGGTGTACGCCCCGCGCTCCGTTGTCCGTCCTGGCCCCGGCCTGCGACCGGTACCGGACACCGCGGCCGGCACCGCCCGGGGCCCCGCCCCCGCCGACGGGCCCGGCGTCACACCCGGCACCGCGCCCGACACCGCCTCCGACGCCGTACGGCTGCTTGCCTCGGCAGGTTCCTGGTGACCGTACGCCCCACCCCACCCCCACCCCACCCCTCTCCCCTCCCTCCCCCTCCAGGAGTCGGTCCATGACCACCGCCCTGCCCGCGGCGACCGCCACCCGGCGCGTCGCCGCAGACCTCGAAGAACTCATCGGACACACACCGCTGGTCCGCCTCGCTGTCCCCGGCGCCGCCCCCGGCACCGAGGTCCTCGCCAAGCTGGAGTCCGCCAACCCCTTCGCCAGCAGCAAGGACCGCGCCGCCCTCGCCATGCTCAGCGGTGCCGAGCTGCGCGGCGACCTCGGGCCCGGCGGCACCGTAGTGGAGTCCACCTCCGGAAACACCGGCATCGCCCTGGCCGCGCTGAGTGCCCGACGCGGCTACCGCTGCGTCGTCGTCCTGCCCGACAGCGCCACGCCCGAGCGGATCGGGCTGCTGACGGCGCTCGGCGCACGGGTCGTGCAGACGCCCAGCGACGAGGGGTTCGCCGGCGCCATCGCCAAGGCCGAGGAGATCCAGGCCGCCACCCCCGGCTCCTGGTACGTCCGCCAGCACGAGAACCCCGACAACGTCCGGGCCCACTACGAGAGCACCGGGCCCGAAATCTGGGCGGACACCGGCGGCCGAGTGGACGTCCTGGTCGCGGGCGTCGGCACCGGCGGCACCCTCACCGGTGCCGGCCGCTACCTGAGGGAACGCAATCCCGCGCTGGAGGTCGTCGCCGTGGAGCCGGAGGGCTCGCCCGTCCTCTCTCGCGGCCACGCCGGCACCCACCGAATCCCCGGTCTGAACGGCGGCTTCGTCTCCCCCACCACCGACGTCTCGCTCATCGACCGGGTGCTCACCTGCTCCGACGAGGCGGCCCTCACCACCGCCCGCACGCTCACCCGGGAGCAGGCCGTCTTCGCCGGGCTCTCCTCCGGTGCCGCCGTGCACGCGGCGTCGGTGCTGGCCCGGGACGCCACCTACGCGGGCCGGACCATCGTCACCGTGCTGCCCGACACCGGGGAGCGGTACGTCAGCATCTGGAACGAAGGGACCCCCGCATGACCACGCTCGTCCTGCACCGCGGATCGCTGCGCGCCAACCCCTACGAGCGGTGGCTGGCCGACCACGGCGAGAAGCTCGTCCTGCTGGGCTCGGCCGAGCAGCTGGCCCTGTTCGGCGAGGAACTTCCCACCGGGGCGCCGTACCTGCACGCCGAGGTGCTGGCGGACTACGACACCGGACCGCACGTCCTCGCCCGGGCCGCCGAACTCGTGGAGGAGTTCGGCGTCACCGACGTCGTCGCCTGCCAGGAGTTCGACATCGAGCGGGCGGCCGTCCTGCGGGAGCGCTACGGCCTGCCCGGCCAGCGGCCCGACACCGCGCGGGTGTACCGCGACAAGTGGGAGATGAAGCAGGCGGCGACGCGGGCGGGCATCCCCGTCGCCGACCACGCGCTGCTGCGCTCGCCCGGGGACCTCGACGCCTTCGCCGACCGGCACGGCTTCCCCGTCGTGCTCAAGCCCCGCAAGGGCGCGCTGTCCGTAGGCGTGTCCGTGCTGCGCACCCCGGAGGAACTGCGCGAGCGGCTGCGGGAGGTGGAGCTGTTCGACGCGGACGGCAGCCCGCAGTGGCTGGCCGAGGCGTTCGTCGAGGGCTCCATGTGCCACATCGACGGCACGGTCCTGGACGGCCGGATCGCCACGCTGTGGCCCTCGCAGTACCAGTACGCCCTGGCAGACTTCCGGGATCGCAAGGGCCGGGTGGACATCGCCCTCGACGTCGCCGACCCGCTGGCCCGCCGGCTCGTCGCGTTCGGCGAGCGGGTGCTCCAGGCGTTCGGCGGGCCGGAGCACTTCGCCTTCCACATCGAGGTGTTCCACACCGCCGACGGCGAACTGGTGCTGTGCGAGGCGGCCTCCCGGGCGGGCGGTGCCGGCGTGCGGGACGTGCAGCGGGTGCTGTTCGGCTTCGACCCGATGGAGTACCCGGTCCGCCGCCAGCTCGGCCTGTCCGTGCCGGCCGGCGAGCGCCGGGACCCCGAACGCCTCGCCGGCCAGCTGCTGTTCACGAAGCGGCCCGGTGTGCTGCGGTCGCTGCCGGACCCGTCGACCCTGCCGCCGGGCGTCGTGAAGTACACGACGTACGCCGAGGTGGGGCAGACCGTCCAGGACGCCGGGCACTCCGGGGACTTCCTCGCCGCGTTCGTCGTCACCGGCGCGGACCGGGCCGAGACGGAGGTCCGGATTCGGAGCGCGGAGGCGTGGTTCAGGGCCGGTCTCGCCATCGGCTGACGCCGTCGTCACCCCGTGCCGTGACGGCGCAGCACGGCGACCAGCCGGCCGGCCAGGACCACCGCGAGCGCGGCGATCACGACCTCGCAGACCATGGCCGGGGTGTACTGCAACGGCCGAGCGGCCGACGCGGGGTAGAGGACGATGCCGACCACGGCGATGCCGAGCGCCGCGGCGAGCTGCTGCGTGGTCGCGAGGACACCGGCCCCGGCTCCCGCGTCCTTCGGTGGAACCCTGCTCATCACGGCACCGGTCAACAGCGGGACGATCATGCCGTTGCCGAGGCCGTACACGGCCATGCCGGTGAGCAGTACGGCCATGGAGGCGCCGTCGGAGTCGAGGGCGGCGGCGGACGGCGCCGCGGCGAGACCGAGGGCGATCAGAGCGGCGGCGAGGACGAGGACGCGCTCGCCGAGCCGCGTCCGCAGCGGGACGGCGAGCCGTGAGCCGACGGCGATGGCGACAGCGGCGGGGGTGAACGTCAGCCCTGCCTGGGCGGAGCTGAGCCCGGCCTCGTCCTGGAGGTACAGGGCGAGGACGACGGCGAAGGGCACACTGGCCATGTAGAGCAGGAAGTTGAGCAGGACCCCGTGCACGAAGACGGGTACGGAGAACAGGTCCACCGGCAGCAGCGCCGGCCGTCCCCGGCGCACTCTGGCGCGCTGGTTGCGGACGAACACGGCGGCAAGGACGCATCCCGCCGCGCACAGCGCCAGACCCGTGGGCACGAACGGCCACTGCCGGACGGCTGCGAGGGGCAGCAGGATCAGCGCCACGGACACCGCGCTGAGCACCGCGCCGGTCACGTCGGCCCCCTTCCCGGCCAGGGCCGGCCGGTCGGCGTCCAGGGTGGCGGGCAGCAGCAGGAAGACCGCCAGACAGAGCGGTACGGCCACCAGGAACACCGGGCGCCAGCCGAGACCGAACACGTCCCAGGCGGGCAGGGCGCCCCCGAGGATCTGGCCGAGCACCATGCCGAGGCTCATCGACACCGCGAACCAGGACAGCGCCCTGGGCTGCTCGGCGGACGGGAACTGGGTCCGGATCAGGGCCAGTACCTGCGGCTGGAGGAGCGCCGCAGCCGCGCCCTGGGCGAGCCGGGCCGCGATGAGCGAGCCGGGCGACCAGGCGAGCGCGCAGGCCAGTGTAGTGAGCGCGAACACCGCGATGCCGGCCCGGTACATGCGCCGCCGTCCGAAGAGGTCGCCGAGCCGGCCGCCGGTGATCAGCCCGAGTCCGTAGACCAGCCCGTAGCCGCCGACCACGGCCTGGAACTCGAACGGCGTCATACGGAAGGACTGATTGACGGACGGCGCCGCGAGGTTGACGCAGAACTGGTCGAACAGCGACAGGAAGGGTCCGACCAGCAGGAGGAGCAGCGCCCACCAGCGGCGCGGGTTGGGCGGTGGCGGAGCGGTGCTGTGTCCACCATCGGCGCGCTCGTGCCCCCCGAACCGTGCCACGGGCTGCCGGTCGACGAGTTCCGTCATGTGTGCCTGTCCCTCCACGCGTGTCCTGCGGGACATCCCACGAGCAGCGCGTGGGGGCCGGCAAGCGGACATGGCGGAGTCGCCTCGGGTCACCGGGAGCCGTGAAGGCTTGCGCAACTCGCCGTGGACACGGCCCGGACGGGCCGCACATTCTGCCGACGCAAGCGGACGCAGAAAGGCTGTGCGATGAGAAGCGGTCGTTCGGCGATGCACCTGTCCTTCGAAAACGAAGCCGGCCCTGACGAGGCCCGCTCCCTCGTGCTGCGGTTCCTGAGCGGTGACGTCCACGTCGACCCGTACCCGGTGCTGAACCGCATCCGGGAGGCGGGCCCGGTATGGCTCGGTGACGACGTGGTCGTCCTGTCCTCGTACGCGCACTGCGCCGCTGCACTGCGCGCGGCCGACCGCGCGCCGGCCCCTGTCGGCACATGCCCGGTCCCGGTGCCCCGGCCGCACCGTGCGCTGGACCGTGTTCTCGGCGCGGACGCGACGGCGGACCTCGCGCCCCTCGTGCGGTCCCTCGTCGACGACCGCCTGGACTCGGTGGCGGCCCGGGGCCGTCTGGAGGTGGTCAGCGACCTGGCGCACCCGGTGCCCATGGCCGTCCTGTCTCGTCTGCTGGGCCTGCCGGCCGGCGACACCCAGTGGCTGCACCGACGGGTCACAGCACTCGGCGCGACCTTTGAACGGCCCGTCACCGGCGCCGGGAACCCCGCGAGCCCGGCCGAGCGGCGCTGGGCCGAGGCCGAGCTGGAGACTTACCTCGCCGAGGCGGTCCGCAGCCGGCGGGGCCGGGCGGACGGGGACGACTTGCTGTCCCGGCTGATCCGGGCCGGCGAGCACGGGGAACGGCTCACCGACTCCGAGGCCGTGTCGGCCGGCCGGTTCCTGCTCGCCTCCGGGTACGAGACGACCGCCGCCCTCGTGTCGGCGTGTGTGCTGGCGCTGCTGCGGGCCCCGCACGAGATCGACGCAGTGCGCCGCGACCCCTCGCGCGCGCGGCGGCTGGTGGAGGAGACCCTCCGTGTCGATCCGCCCGTGCAGGTCGTCGAGCGCCTGGCCGGCACCGACCTCGACCTGTGCGGGACGCGCGTGCCGCGCGGCACCGTGATGGTGCTGCTGCTCGCGGCGGCCCATCGCGACCCCGCACTCACCCCGGACCCCGACGCGTTCGCACCGGATGGCGGCTCGCCGCACCTGGCGTTCGGGGCCGACCCGCACCACTGCCCCGGGGCGCCGCTGGCCCGGTTGATCGCGCGGACCGTGCTCGTGCGCTTCGCACAGCGCGTCGCCGGTGCGCGGTTCGCCCTCGGCAGCACGTCCTACCGGCCCTCCGTCGCGCTGCGCGGTCTGCGGGCGCTGTGGGTGGACGCGGACGGTTTCGCCGCCCGGGACTTGCCCTGGCGGCCGGCCGGCGCCCCGGCGCCGGATCTTCGACCACCCGCCCATGCCGCGCGCGACGCGGCGGGAAGGACATCGTGACAGTCACGCACCCCGGCCTTACCCGGACGGCCGCCCTGGACTGCCTCTTCGTCAGGCCCGGAGACGACGGGAGGGCCCGAACCGCCGGCCGGCACGTGCTCGGCAGGGTGACCTACGGCCACGGCGGCAGGCCGCCCCAGCTGCACGACGGCGCCCCCCTGGCCCGGATGGCCATGGCCGCCGCGGACGACGAGCGCATCACCGAGGTGTGGACCACCGACCGGCCCGTGCGGTACGGCCGGGACGGAGGTCTGGTGTACGCCGAGGACGGCGAGCACTTCCTGTGCGCGGTACGCATCGAGGAGCAGGACGTCTACCGCGACACCGTGCGCGCGGTGTACGAGGCGGCGTTCACGCTCATGTGGCGGCTCGGTTACACGGAACTGCTGCGCATGTGGAACCTCGTGGGAGCCATCACCGGCCGCAATGGGGAGGGCATGGAGAATTACCAGGACTTCTGCGTGGGCCGCGCCCAGGCGTTCGAGTCCTGGTCGGGGCGGATCCCGGGCATGCCGGCAGCCACCGGCATCGGCTCCCTGCGCCCCGGCATCGACCTGTACTTCCTGGCCTGCCGGGACGGCCGGGCCCGGCACCTGGAGAATCCACGCCAGACCCCGGCGCACCGGTATCCGGACCGGTACGGGCCGAAGTCGCCCAGTTTCGCCCGCGCCACCCTCCTGGAACCGGCGGATGGTTCCCGGCCTGTGCTCTACGTGTCGGGTACGGCCAGCATCATCGGCGACGACACCGTCCATCCCGGCGACGTCGAGCGGCAGTGCGCCGTCACCCTCGCCAACATCCAGGCTCTGGTGGCGCCGGACAACCTGCGCCGGCACGGCCTGGCGGGCGGTTTCCGCCTGACGGACCTCGACTGCGTCAAGGTCTACGTCCGCGACGCCGAGGACCTGCCGGCGGTCCGCGCCCACTGCGCGAAAGCGCTGGGGGCAGGCCCTGACATCGCCTTCTTCAACGTCGACGTGTGCCGACCCGACCTGCTGGTGGAGATAGAGGGGATATGCCGATGACCAACTTCGTCCAGCGGCTTGAGGAGACCGCCCTGTCCCGGGGCTGGCTGGAGCGGCCCGCGTACCACGTCGATGACAGCGTGTACCGCTTCGAGGACGTGTACGCGGGCGGGGCCCGGGCCGCCGCCGCCTTCGTTTCGCACGGCTTGGGGCGTGGCGACCGGATCCTGATCGCCCTGCCGGACGGCATCGATTTCGTGTGGGCGTTCCTCGGTGCGCTGCGCATCGGGGCCGTGGCTGTACCGGTCAACTCCATGTTCCATCCGGAGGAGATGCGGCGCGCGGCACTCGTCGCCGAGCCCGCGGCCGTCGTGGCCGAGGCCGCGTTCGCGGACCGGTTCACAGCGCCGGTGCTCACCTCTGATGCCCTGAACAGCGACGCCGTCGCGCCGCCCTACGCGCCGGTCTCCGAGGACGCCCCGGCGTTCGCGGCTTTCACCTCCGGCACGACCGGCGGTCCCAAGCTGTGCTTCCACTCCCATGGCGATCCGGAGGTCCTGGTGCGGGCGGCCGGCGGTGCGGTGGGGGTGCGCACCGCCGACGTGAGCTATTCGGTGCCGCGTATGAACTTCGCCTACGGGCTCGGCAATTCACTCTTCTTTCCCCTGCTGACCGGTGGCGCCACCGTGCTCACCCCCCGGCGGCTCGCGCCGGGCGACGCGCTGGGGGTCCTGGAGAAGCACGGCGTGACCGTGTTCTATACCCAGCCCACCTTCTTCGCGCACATGCTGGGCCACCCCGACGCCCGGCGGGTGCTGGGCGGGCTGCGGGTGGCGGTGGTGGCCGGGGAGGTGCTGCACGAGTCCCTGGAGCAGGAGCTGCGCGACGTGCTCGGGCCGCGGCTGCTGAACGTGTACGGCACGACCGAGATCGGGCACGCGGTCCTGGCCAACGGCCCGGATCACGTCAAGGAGTTCACTCTCGGACGGGTCCTGGCTCCGTACCGGCTGCGGATAGTCGACGAGGCCGGCCGGCCGGTCCCGGCCGGTGTCGAGGGCCGGGTGGAGGTGTCGGGGCCGACCATCGGGCTCCCGGTGCCGCGCGGCGGTGACACCCCCGTCCGGCTCGGAGCGGACGCCTGGTTCACGACCAGTGACGCCGCCACGATGGACGCCGAAGGGTTCGTCCGGATCTACGGACGGCTTGACGACGTGGAGATCGTCGCCGGCATCAACGTCCACCCCTCGGAGATAGAGGACCGGCTGACGGCGCACCCGGCCGTCGAGGAGGCCGCGGTGTGCGCGGTGCGGCGCGGCACCGGTGTCTCGGTGCTGCGCGCCTACGCCGTCCTGCGTGACGGGGTGGACGGTACAGCCGCCCAGTCGCTGCGTGCGGAGCTCCTCGACGCCTGCCGCGCATCGCTGACCTGGTACAAGGTGCCGGAGGACATCGCCTTCGTCACCGGGCTGCCCCGCAATCCGACCGGGAAGCTGCTGCGCCGCACCCTTCGCGTGCTGGCCGCCGAGGACGCCCTGAGCTGATCTCGGACGCGCCTCCGCTCCCCTGTTTCGTCCCACCTTTCCATCCCTTTCCCTCACCCCGCCTATGCCTGGAGTGAAAGCGTTGACCTCAGTCGAGACTTCCGCCGCCGCCGTCTCCTTCGACGGCCAGACCCTCACCACCGACGCCGTGAGGCGCATCGCCGAGGAAGGGGCACGGGCAGCCGTCGACCCCGAGGCGGTCACCAGGACCCTGCGCAGCCGGGCGATGCTCGAGGAGCTGGCCGGGCAGAACGTCCCCATCTACGGCGTCACCACCGGGTACGGCGAGATGATCTACATGCAGGTGGACAAGTCGAAGGAGGTCGAGCTCCAGACCAACCTGGTGCGCAGTCACAGTGCGGGTGTGGGACCGCTGTTCGCGGAGGACGAGTCCCGGGCCATCGTGGCGGCCCGCCTCAACACCCTGGCCAAGGGGCATTCCGCGGTGCGCCCGGAGATCCTCGAACGCCTGGCCCTGTATCTGAACCGGGGCATCGTCCCGGCGATTCCGGAGATCGGCTCGCTGGGCGCCAGCGGTGACCTGGTGCCCCTGTCGCATCTGGCCAGCACGCTGATCGGCGAGGGGCACGTGCTTCGCGACGGCCGGCGGGTGGAGACGGCGACGGTGCTGGCCGAGGAGGGTATCGAGCCGCTGCGGCTGCGGTTCAAGGAGGGGCTCGCGCTGATCAACGGCACTTCGGCGATGACGGGTCTCGGCTCGCTGGTCGTGCAGCGCGCCCTGGCCCAGACCCGGCAGGCTGAGCTGGTCTCGGCCCTGCTCAACGACGTCCTGCGCGGTTCGGCCAGCCCGTTCCTCGCCGAAGGACACGAGGTGGCCCGCCCGCATCGCGGGCAGATCGACTCGGCCGCCAACATGCGGGCCCTGCTGGCCGGCAGCCGGCTGATCGCTGAGCACGCGGAGCTGCGTCGGCAGGTCCAGGACGTCAAGGAGGACGGCCGGGACGTCCAGCGGACCGACACCTACCTCCAGAAGGCGTACACGCTGCGGGCCGTCCCGCAGATTCTCGGCGCGGTGCGCGACACCCTGTACCACGCGCAGGACAAGCTGGAGATCGAGCTCAACTCCGCCAACGACAATCCGCTGTTCTTCGAGGGCCAGGAGATCTTCCACGGCGCGAACTTCCACGGCCAGCCGATCGCCTTCGTC
Organism: Streptomyces sp. 1222.5; assembly: GCF_900105245.1. Taxonomy (NCBI): domain Bacteria; kingdom Bacillati; phylum Actinomycetota; class Actinomycetes; order Kitasatosporales; family Streptomycetaceae; genus Streptomyces; species Streptomyces sp. 1222.5. The sequence goes on from NZ_FNSZ01000002.1 coordinate 74,314, forward strand.
CTGGACTTCGTCACCATCGCCCTCACTCAGCTCGGTGTGCTCGCCGAGCGGCAGCTGAACCGGCTGCTGAACCGTCATCTCAGCTACGGCCTGCCCGAGTTCCTGGTGGCCACGGACCCCGGTCTGAACTGCGGGTTCGCGGGCGCCCAGTACCCCGCGACGGCGCTGGTCGCGGAGAACCGGACGATCGGGCCGGCCTCCACCCAGTCGGTGCCGTCCAACGGCGACAACCAGGACGTGGTGAGCATGGGCCTGATCGCGGGCCGCAACGCCCGCCGGGTGCTGGGCAACAACAACCGCATCCTCGCCGTGGAGTTCCTCGCCGCCGCCCAGGCGGTCGACGTCTCACGCCGCTACGACGATCTGAGTCCGGCCTCCCGGGCGACGTACGACGCGGTGCGCGCGCTGGTGCCCGCGCTGGGCGTGGACCGGTACATGGCCGACGACATCGAGCTCGTCGCGGCCGCGCTTTCGCGCGGCGAGTTCCTGACCGCGCTCGGCAAGTACACCGGGATCGAGCTGCGCTGACCCGGCCGTAACGGCAAGCGCCGCCGGAGGGCCCGTGGGGCCGTCCGGCGGCGCTTGCCGTTACGGGGTGAGCGGGAGCGTCAGGCGGCGAGGATCTTCTCCTCCGTGGACTCGGCGTCGGCCGTGGTGGCCTGCTCCTGGCCGATCGGCGGGATGTGCCGCATCAGCGCCACGAAGAACACGCCCGCGACGGCGATCAGGCCGGCGGCGACGGCGGCGACGATGTGGATGCCGCCGGTGAAGGCGGTACGGACCGGCTCCATCAGCGCGTCGGCCACCTGCCCGGGCAGGCTCTGCGAGGCGGCGGCAGCGCCGGAGACGCTGTCGCGGGCGGCGTCGGCCGCACCGGCGGGGACGCTGGCCGGGACCGTGGAGTGGATCTGGTCGCGGTAGACGGCGAGACCCAGGGTGCCCAGCGTCGCGACGCCGAGAGCGGCACCGAACTCGTTGCTGATCTGGGAGAGCGCGCCGGCAGAACCGGCCTTCTCCGGCGGGACGGTGCCGACGACCATGTTGGTGCCGAGGGCGACCAGGGGCGCGCCGCAGAAGGAGAACACCGCGAAGCCGACGATCAGGGTGGCCGTACCTGAGTCGGCGCTCAGCTGGGAGAAGACCAGCAGCACGGTGACCACGCCGACCAGGCCCGCGCCGATGACGTAGGCGGGGCGCACCTTGCGGGCGATGATCGGGCAGATCATGAAGGAGACGGTGGCCGCCGCCATGCCCGGCAGCAGGCCGAGACCGGACTCGACGGGGCTCATGCGCTGGGCGGCCTGGAAGTACTGGGTCATCAGGAGCATGACCGTGCCGCCGATGAGGCTGTAGGCGAGCAGGCCGAGCAGTGAGGCGTTGAAGCGGCCGTGGCGGAAGAGGGACACGTCGAGCAGCGGAGAGGTCAGCGTGCGCTGGCGGCGGACGAAGAGCGTGCCGAGCACCACGCCGAGGACGATGGCGGCGACGGGCAGCGGGTGCCAGCCGTTGCGGGCCAGGTCCTTGATGCCGTAGATGACCGGGATGGTGGTGCCGATGTTGAGGGCGACGCTCGGCAGGTCGATGCTGCCGGCCTCGGGGTTGGCGGCCTCGGGCAGCACCTTCGGGCCGGTGACGAGCAGCAGGACCATCACCGGGACGCCCATGAGGAAGAGCGAGCCCCACCAGAAGTGCTCCAGCATGACGCCGCCGAGCATGGGGCCGATGATGGCGCCGAGGGTGAAGCAGCTGGCCCACATGCCGATGGCGGCGGCCCGCTGCTTCTCGTCCTTGAACATGGTGGCGATCAGCGCCAGCGTGGACGGGCTGATCGCGGCGCCGGCGATGCCGAGCAGCACCCGGGCGGCGATCAGCATGCCGGGGCTGGTGGCGAACGCGGCGAGCAGGGACGCGGCGCCGAAGGCCGCGCCGCCCATCAGGAGGAGCTTGCGGCGGCCGATGCGGTCGCCGAGGGTGCCCATGGGCACCAGGAAGCCAGCGACCATGAAGCCGTAGATGTCCATGATCCACAGCTGCTGGTTGCTGTTCGCGCCGAGGTCCGCACTCAGGTGCGGCAGGGCGAGGAGCAGTACGAAAACGTCGAGGGCCACGAGCAGGGTGGGAAGGGCGAGGATTCCCAGCCCGATCCACTCCTTCCGCCCGGCCTTGGGAGCACCGCCTGCAGTCATGTGCCTGTTCTTCCCGTCGTCGTGAGTGGTGGGGGCGTCGGCGTCGCTGCCCGAGGACATGCGAGGCCCGCCCCCGAGCGTCTCCCTCCGAACGGGTGGACCGCATCTCGCAGAATGCCTTTCTGCAGCGGGATCCGAGTGGGTTTCATGAAGCAACCTCGAAGATGCCCGGGCTGATCATCGGCTCCTAATGTCATTGGCGGACACCGGGACACGGCCCCGAGAACGACCCCGATCCCACGGTCCTCCTGTTTCCCCTCACATCTGACATGGAGTCAAAAGACATGACCGTCAAGAACAAGCTCGGCCTCGCCACCCGTATCGCCGCCACCGCCGCCGTCGCCGCGGGTCTCGCCGTTGCCGTCCAGCCCTCGGCCATGGCCGCCTCGCCGGTCGTCTCGGTCTCGCCGGCGACCGGCCTCACGGACGGCCAGCAGGTCACCCTCACCGCGTCCGGACTGACCCCGAACACGGTCTTCCACGTCGGTCAGTGCGCGTTCGTGGAGCCGACCAAGTACGGCTGTGACGCGACCACGTCGAAGGACGTCGTCTCCGACGCCCAGGGCAAGCTGAACACCACGCTGGTGGTGCACAGCTCCTTCCAGGCCGTGGTGACGGCCGACGGACAGGTCTGGGGCAAGGTCGACGCCAAGACCACCGCGACCCAGGTCGGCCTGGGCAGCGACACGGGTGAGGGCGGCGGTCAGGTGATCAGCTTCAAGTAGTCCGGTCCCCGCTCCCGCATCCCCTTCCGAAGCCCCCGGCACGTCGGCCGCCCGCTGGCCTGTCGGGGGCTCGGGCGTGTCCGGGGTGCAGGGCCGGAGACGACACGACGGTGCGGGCCCAGGTGGGCCCGCACCGTCGGTATCCGGCCGGGTGTCAGCCGGCCGTGCTCGCCCCGGGCGCGATGTCGCCGGCGAAGCGCCGGTGCGGGTCGATCCTGGCCCGTACCCGGTCCACCGCGGCGACGGCCTCGGCGTCGAGGTGGCGCTGCGGCCGGTCCGCGCCCTCGACCAGGGACGGCACGGTGCGGCCGGTGTTCCACGGGTCCAGCGCGGCCCGGACGGTGGCGCAGTGCGTAGTGAGGTCCTCGGGGGTGACCGGCCCGAACGGGGGTCCCGATCCCATGTAGGCGTAGGCCGCGTCCACCTGGTTCAGTACGCCGCCGCGGGGGTCGGCGTCGGCGAAGGCACCGCCGAGCTGACGCAGCGTCGCCACGGCGAGAGGTGAGCCGGAACCCACACCGAGCACGCTCAGGAACGCCTCGGCCGTGTCGTCGCCGAGTTCCCCGAGGAGCAGGTGGTCACCGATGAACGGGACCGGCTCCGCAGGGTCCATGTGGGCGTCGAGGACACCGGCGGCGTCGGTGAGCGCCCAGGTGTCCATGAGCGGCTCGGCGATGCCCCGCAGCGGTGCGAGCAGGTCCTCGGCCTGGCGCCGGGCCTCGGCCACGTCGTCCGGGGATGCGGCGAAGACCGCACCGTCGATGCAGATCACCGGGCCGGCCGCGAGCGCGGGCGGGACACCGGGGACCGGTGGCAGGTTCATCACACGCAGCGAGGTGGTCGCCCGGCGGGGCGCGTCCGCGGCCCAGTCGCGCCAGGCGGTGAGCAGCGGACGGGCGTGGGCCGCGGACCAGTAGGTGCCTCCGGTGACCACCTTCGCCACCGGGAACAGCTCGAACTCGACGGCGGTGACGATGCCGAAGCCGCCTCCCCCGCCGCGCAGGGCCCACAGCAGCTCGGGGTCGTTCTCGGCGTCCGCGCGGACCGACGCGCCGTCGGCGGTGACGAGTTCGACCGCGCGCACGCTGTTGGCGGCCAGTCCGGTGTGACGGCCGTAGAAGCTGACACCTCCGCCGAGCAGATAGCCGACCACGCCGACGTGGGCCGCCGAGCCGTGCGGGGCGGTCAGGCCGTGGGGCGCTGCCGCCGCGACCACCTCGCCCCACGTCGTGCCGGCCGGTACCCGGGCGATCCGGCGATCCGCGTCGACGATGACACCGCCCTGAAGACGGGTGCGGATGAGCAGGCCGCCGTCGACAGGCTGCCGGGCGCCGGAGGCGTGACCGGTGGTGTGCACGCGGACGGGCAGGTCGCGGGCGGCGGCCTCGCGCACGGCGGCGCGGACCTCGGCCACGCTGCGGGCGGTCACGGCCGTCTCGGGCCGCGCCGGTGCGGCGAGGTTGAAGACGGCCGTGGCCTCGTCGTACTCCGCCGTGCCGGGTGCCGCGAGGACCGTCCGCAGGACGTCGGGCTGATTCATGACAGCGTTCTTCCTTCTGTGCGTCGGTGCCGCGTCGGGCTCGCCGTTGGTCAGTTCTCGCGTACGGCCGTGATGAACACGAAGGTTCCCGGGCCGCTCTCCTCGCGCACCGTCAGGCCGGCGTCGGCCAGCCAGCCCCGGAGCCGGTCGAGGTCGAACAGCTGGAGACCGCCCTGGTGCTGGGGGAAGCGGTGGGCAGACTGGAAGTAGCCGTAGACCGGGTCGTCGGAGCGGCGGAAGGTCATCAGGGTGAACGTGCCGCCGGGCCGCAGCACCCGGCTCACCTCGGCGATCGCCGCACCGGCGTCGGCGTAGAAGGCCTGGAGGGCGTTCCAGCACACGACCGCTCCCAAGGAGGCGTCTTCGAAGGGGAGTTCGGCGGCGGATGCCAGCACGGACGGCACGTCGGGCAGCCGCCCGCGCAGTACGTTGAGCATGGGCAGCGCGCTGTCGAGGGCGATGAGCCGTTCGGCGCCCACGGCCTCGGCGATAACGGCAGTCCACCGGCCCGCTCCGGCGCCAAGGTCGAGGACGGGCCCGTCAACGGGTCGCACGTGGTCGGCGATGTAGCGGTCCTCGTCCTGCGGGGTGACGGCGCCGCCCCAGTTCGAGCCGGAGACGCGCAGAAAGGCGGGGCGGGCCACGGCCTCGTAGAACAGGCCCATGCTGGGCACCCGGGACAGCTTCTCCAGGAAGTCGGCGGAGGCGTCGCCCTGTTGCTCCGTAGCGGGCGCGGTCAGGTCGAGGATGCCACCGGCCACGGGGTAGCGGGCCGCGCAGTCGGCGCAGCGGGCGACACCGTCGTGCGAGGCCAGGGAGCCCCGGCAGGCGGGGCAGCGCAGCGCGCCGAGGTGCCGGGCGAACAGAGCCGCGTCGGCGACGGGGGCACTGACGTCGCGGCTCTCGGGCAGGGGAGCCTCGGGCAGGTTGCGCGGCTCGCCGTGGCACACCGCCCAGTAGGCGCGGGCGCCGGTGCAGCCGAGGACCGTACGGGTGTCGTTCTCCCAGTTCGCCTCCAGCTGCTGCGGCGTCAGTTCCTTGATCCAGCTCTGGTCGAAGGCACGCTCGTCCGCGTTGAGAGTCCACGCCGACGGAGACGGCCACACCCGGCCGAGGTCTGGCCGGGAGGGGTCGAGCGTGCTCAGCGCGCGGTCCAGGCGGGAGAGGTCCTCCGCCTCCAGGTCGAGCCCCGAGACCGCTGCGAGGATGCGCTCGCGGTCGCCGGGGAAGTGCGACAGCAAGTAGAGCAGGGCGAGGGTGAGCGGTGTATCGGTCTCCTCGGTGCCCAGGAGACCGAGATAGAGGCCGAGGTGGTCACGCACGGCGCTGCCGAGCGGTCCGTCGAGTACCGGGTACTCCGTCTCGGCCAGCAGGCCCAGCAGCACGGCCGGGTACCCCTTGCGTGCGGTGTCGGACCTCTCCAGGGCCGCCACGAGCGCGGGCACCGCAGCGAGAGCGTCCGGGTGCGCCCGGCCGTCGTTCCACAGGGCGTCCACCAGCGCGTGGAAACGTGCGGGCACGTCTTCCGGCCGGGCCTGCACGAACGCCTCGGCGAGACCGACGGCGGCAGGGGCGGGGGAAACGGTCATCGGGTGTGTCCTTCCTGGGTCGGTGCGGCAGGCGCCGGCGCCGCGCGCGATGCGCCACGCTGCCAGCGGTCGCGGCGGCGCTGCATCTTCCTGGCTGCGCTCCTGCGGTGGGGGCCGCCGCGGTCGGGCGGTGCAGCAATCCGCAAGATGCGGGCGGGTCGCGGGGCGGCGGACGATACGGCTGGGCGCCCCGGGTGGTCCGGGAGCCGATCCCCGCCCTGTGCGAGCGCGCCCGTGTCCCCTCGACCGACGACCGCCTGACGGTCAGCCACTGACGGAGCGCTCATGCATCCCTTCCGCATCGACATCCCGCAGGCCCAGCTCGACGATCTGCACCGCCGCCTGGACGCGACGCGCTGGCCGGACGAGCTGCCCGGTGTGGGCTGGGACCGCGGAGTGCCGCTGAGTTACCTCAAGGAGCTCGCCGAGTACTGGCGCACCTCGTTCGACTGGAGGGCGGCCGAGGCCCAGCTGAACGCGCACCCGCAGTTCACCGAGGAGATCGACGGCGCCCGGGTGCACTTCCTGCACGTACGCTCCCCCGAGCCGGACGCGACGCCGCTGTTGCTCACGCACGGCTGGCCGGGCTCCGTCGCCGAGTTCCTCGACGTGATCGGGCCGCTGACCGACCCGCGCGCGCACGGCGGCGACCCGGCGGACGCCTTCCACCTGGTGATCCCGTCGATCCCCGGCTACGGATTCTCCTCGCTGACCGAGACCGGCTGGGACACCCCGCGGATCGCCCGCGCCTGGGCCGAGCTGATGGCCCGGCTGGGCTACGACCGCTACGTCGCCCAGGGCGGCGACGCCGGTGCGGTGATCTCCCTGGAGCTCGGCCGCATCGATCCCGAGCACGTGGCCGGCGTGCACGTGAACATGCTGATGACGTTCCCGTCCGGCGATCCCGCCGAGCTGGCCGCCCTCGACGAGCGCGATCAGGCGCGGCTGGGCAAGCTGGCCCGCTTCGACGCGGAGCTGTCCGGCTACATGAAGCTGCAGCAGACCCGCCCGCAGACGCTGGCGTACGCGCTTACCGACTCCCCCGTGGGCCAGCTGGCCTGGATCGTGGAGAAGTTCCTGGATTGGACGGGGGCGACGGAGCTGCCCGAGGACGCCGTCGACCGCGACCGTCTGCTGACGAACGTGACGATCTACTGGCTGACGGCGACCGCGGGTTCGTCGGCCCAGTTCTACTACGAGGGCGCGGCCGGCGTGCGCGCCGCGGCGGCCGGTGCCGTACCGCCGCCGCTGACCGTGCCGGTGGGCGTCGCCGTCTTCCCGGACGACATCTTCGTGCCCATCCGCAGCCTCGCCGACCGGGACCTGCCCACCATCACGCACTGGTCGGAGTTCGAGCAGGGCGGCCACTTCGCCGCGCTGGAACAGCCCGCTGCCCTCACCGGCGACGTCCGGGCCTTCGCCCGCACCCTGCGCCCCGCGGCCGTGACGGCCTGACGGCGCGATCGCCCCCGACCCGGTACGACAGACCAAGAGAGACGAGGCACCGCATGACCGCCAGGACCGTGATCGACGTCTGGGTGGCCGACCTGACGTTCCCCGGCTACATGGACCGGCTCCACCGGCTCGGAGCGGAGTTCGAGAAGGCGCACCCCGAGTACCGGATCAACATCGAGGGCCGTGACTTCCGGCTGCTCTCGCAGCAGATCGCCGAGGCGGCGGAGGAAGGCCGTCCGCCGGCCGTCGCGGAGTACTACTTCGCCGTCACCCAGGCGGCCCGCGACTCGCGCGCCGCCGACGGCAGGCCGCTGTTCACCTCGGTGCAGAAGGCGATCGCGGGCCGCAATGAGATCCTCGGCGAGCCGGTGGTCGTCGACGATCTCATCCCGGCCGTGCGCGAGTACTACTCGGTGGACGGGGACCTCACCTCGATGCCCGCCGTCGTCACCGCCATGCTGATCTACGGCAACCAGACAATCCTCGACAAGGCCGGCATCGGCTCGCTGCCCACGACGTGGGGCGAGATAGAGGCGGCCTGCGAGGCGGTGGCGGCCCTGGAGGGCGGCCCGTCGCACGGTGTCACTTGGTCCAACCACGGGCTGTTCTTCCAGCAGGCGCTCGCGGTGCAGGGCGGCGAACTGGCCGACAACGCCAACGGCCGCGCGGGCCGCGCGACCCGTGTGGACCTGTCGTCGAAGGAGATGCTCACCTGGGCCGAGTGGTGGCGGACGCTGCACAGCAGCGGCCACTACCTCTACACCGGGAAGATCCCGGACTGGGAGGGCAACATCAAGGCGTTCGCCGACCAGGACGTGGCGCTGCGCATCACCTCGTCCAACGACCTCAACTACATGGCGATGGCCGCCGAGAACGCGGGCTTCGAGATGAGCGTCGGCCGCTTCCCGGGCCGGGAGAGCGAGCCGTACGGCGGCAACATCATCGCGGGCACCTCGCTGTGGCTGGCGAACGGCCTCGACGAGGTCACCCAGGACGGCGCGCTGGCCTTCATGCAGTTCCTGAACAACCCGCGCAACGCCGCCGACCGGCACATCGCCTCCAGTTTCGTCCCGGTCACCCGCTCCTCCTACCGGCTGCTGGAGGACGAGGGCTGGTTCGACGCCAACCCCTACCACCGTCTCGCCAGCGCGCAGCTCGGCTCCTCTACGGAAGGCGAGGGCGTGCCGCCGTGCCGCGGCGCCCTGTTCGGCGACTTCGCCGGCGCCCAGGACGTTATGACCCGGGCCATGGACGACGTGCTCCAGCGAGGCGCGGAGCCCGCCGAGCGCTTCGCCGAGGCCACTGTGGAGGCGCAGGAACTCCTCGAAGCCTACGAGAAGGACCGCGTCGACAACGGCGTACGCGACCCGCAGAGCCTGCGGGTGGAGTACTTCCGTGACGCGGAGGCCTACACGGGCGCCCAGCTGGAGGACGCGGTGAAGGGCACGAAGTAGCCACCGGTAGGGACCATGAGGGGGGCGGACCGGATGGTCCGCCCCCCTCATGGTGGGCCCGCTGGTCCGGTCGGTTTCAGGCCGCCAGGCCCGACGGCATGTGTGCTGCCCCGTCCGGCTCGGCCGGCACTGGGCGGTAGTAGTCGTCCAGGTCCACGGCCTGGCCGTCGAGGGCGACGCGGAGTTCGGCGAGGGCGCCGCGCAGGGCGGCCTGGACGGCCGGCACCCGGCATGCGCCACGGAGGTCCGAAAGGGTGCGGTAACTCTGCAGTAGACGGTCCCGCTGCTCAGGCGTGAGCGAGGTGTCGTTCGTCATGAAGTCGTGCCGCCTTCCACTTGGTTCGGGGCAGGCTGCCCTGCGGGGCGAGCTCCACCTGGGGCCGGATGCCGATCTCGCGCTTGAACTCGTCCGCGATGCGCGCGCACAGGGCCTTCGCGGCCTCGCCGGTGAGGTCGCCCGCCTCGGTCAGGACGTGGATGGTGTCGAGTCCGCGCACCGTACGGATGGACGAGCGGAATTCACTGACCTCGGGGAAGGAACGCAACACGTCCTCGATCATCACCGGGGTCACCGAGACACCGCGGATCTTGCGCATGTCGTCGACGCGCCGCAGGATGCCGCCGTCGAGGAAGTCCCAGGTGCGGCCGCAACCGCATTCGCTGTAGGGCCGCTTGACCACGATGTCCTCGGTCCAGTGGCGAAAGAGCTGCATGCCTTCGCGGTAGAGGCCGGTGGTGACGCGGACGCCCTCCTCGCCGTAACCCACCGGCTGCCGCGTCTCGGGGTGCAGCACCTCCTCGATGACGGTCGGCTCGTTGATGTGGCACGCGCCTCGGCGCGTGGGACACTCGAACATGAACACCCCGCCGAACTCGGTCGTCCCCGCGGCGTTGAAGACACGGGCGCCGAACGCCTGCTCGATGGTGCGGGTCGTGAAGTCGGAGCGCGGCTCCGCGCCCGCCAGCATCACCTGCACGTTGGCGTCCCGGGCGAGGTCGACACCCATCTCGCCCGCGGTTTCGATCAGCCGCATGGCGTAGCTCGGGGTGAGGCCGAGAACCTCGATCCGGTAGTCGACCAGCAGCCGGACCACCGTCCTGGAGTCCAGGCCACCGGCCGGTACAACCGTGCAGCCCATGCGCTCCAGGGCGTAGTGCATGCCCCAGAAGCCGGCGAACAGGCCGTATCCGAAGGACACCAGGGCCTTGTGATGGGAGCGCACACCGTTGCCGTACAGCGCGGTGCAGAACGTGTCGCTGATCCACTTCCAGTCGCGTTCGGTGTCGAACGTACGCACCGGCGGATTGCCGCTGGTGCCGCTGGTCTGGTGGTGGCGCACCCCGTGCACCGGATCGAGCGAGGGCCAGGTGCCGTACGGCGGCGCGGCCTGCTGCGAGGCAAGGAGGTCCGCCTTGTACAGCAGGGGCATGCGCTCGGTGTACGCGGCCATCGAGGTGATGCCGTCGGGGATGCGCTCGGCCCAGAAGGGCGAGTTGTGCCGGGCGTGCTCCAGTGCGCGCCGCAGGCGGCGCCACTGCCACTGCTCCAGCTCCTCGCGGGGCATGGTCTCCGCTGTGCCGTTCCAGTACTCCACGTCGCCTCCGGGGTGCGTGACTCCGACCCGGCGAGCCCATCATGGGCGCGGACGGCGGCGCATCTCGATCCGTGCCCTCTTCGAGGATGCGGGCTCAGGCCGCCAGGACGTGGCCCCGTTCGGTGGCGAATCCCCGTACACCGCGCAGGAAGTTGGAAATCATGCGCATGCCGTGCTCGGTGCGGAAGCTCTCCGGGTGGAACTGGACGGACTCGATGGGCAGAGTGCGGTGGCGCAGTCCCATCACATAGCCGTCCTCGGCGGAGCGTGCGGTGACCTCCAGAGCGGCCGGCACGGTCGTCTCCGGCACGATCAGCGAGTGGTAGCGGGTGGCCGAGAAGCGGTCCGGCACCCCGGCGAACACTCCGCGTCCGTCGTGCTCGACGTGGCTCGCCTTGCCGTGCATCAGTCGTCGGGCCGGTACGACCTCGGCTCCGTAGGCGCGGCCGATGGCCTGGTGGCCGAGACAGACGCCGAACAGCGGCAGCCGGCCGGCGAAGGTCTGCACGATCTCGACGTGCCCGGAGTCGTCCGGGTGCCCGGGCCCCGGGCCGAGCAGGATCGCGTCGGGGTGGCGCCGTTCGACCTCCGTCAGTCGCAGGGCGTTGGAGCGCACCATCAGCGGCTCGGCCCCGGCCGACATCAGGTACTGGCGCAGGATGTCGACGAAGCTGTCGAAGGCGTCGACGACCAGGATGCGCGGTCGCGGACCGGGGTGCCCGGCCACGGTGGGCGAGGGTGTCGTCACAACAGCTCCTTTCCGGTGACCGCCCAGTGGGCGGCGCTCATCTTGGCCAGCGTCTCGCGCCACTCCTTCGCCGGTTCGGAGTCGGCGACGATCCCCGCCGAGGCACGAGTGCGGTAGACGCCGTCGTGGTGGAAGAGGGTGCGGATACACAGCGCGAGGTTGGTGTATCCGCCGATGTCGATCACACCGAGCGCACCGGCGTACAGGCCGCGGCGGCTGCGTTCGAGGGACTCGATGATCTCCATGGCCCGGATCTTGGGCGTGCCGGTCATGGTGCCGGCGGGAAACAGGGCGGCCACGGCGTCGAAGGCGTCCTTGTCCGCCTCGGCCTGCCCGGACACGGTCGAGACCAGATGCAGGACGTGGGAGTACTGTTCGACGGCGAACTCGTCGGGCACGACGAGGGAGTCCGCCTTGGCGATCCGCCCGATGTCGTTGCGGCACAGGTCCACCAGCATGGTGTGCTCGGCGATCTCCTTGGGGTCCGAGCGCAGCCGCCGGGCGCCCGCCTCGTCGTCGCCGGTGCGCGGCAGCGTCCCGGCGATCGGCCGCATGGTGACGGCGCCCTGCTCGATGCGTACGAACAGCTCGGGGCTCGCGCCGATGACGTGCTGCCCGCCAACGCTCGCCAGGTACATGTACGGGGAGGCGTTGCGGCGGCGCAGCCGCTGGTAGACGTCGACGGGGTCGGCGCCGGAGCGGATGCTCAGTTCGTGGCCGATCTGCACCTGATAGATGTCGCCGACCGCGATGTGTTCCAGGCAGCGTTCCACGTCGCGGCGGAATGCCTCGGGGTCGGTGTCGTCGCTCACGAGCGCCTCGGGGACGTCGTCCGCCTCGGGTTCGGGCCAGGAGCTCTCGGCGTCCTCAAGCAGTGCGGTGATGTCCTGTGGGTCGAACGCCGGCCACGCATCGGACTCGTGCAGCAGCAGCTCGGTCCTGTCCTCGGCGACGTCCCGCACCACTAGCCCCTGATGGACGACGAGTTCCACGTCCGGCAGGTCGGGGCCTTGCTCGATGAGGTGGGGCAGGTCCTCGACGTAGCGCACGGTGTCGTAGCCGAAGTAGCCGAGGAAACCGAACCGGAAGCGGGTCGCGGAGCCGGGGGTGTCGAACAGGCCCTGGGCGGTGCGCAGCAGCGGCCACAGGCCGGCGAGGGTCCGCAGCCGCAGGGTGCCGTCGACGCCCTCGGCGACCAGCGGCCGGATGCGCTCCAGCAGCGGATCGCGCAGCGCGGGGACGCCCTCGACGCGGACGGCTCCGCCGGTGACGGCCACGGACAGCAGTGCGCCGAAGCCGACGAATTGGAAGCGGCACTCACGGATCGGGCCCGCCGCCGATTCGAGCAGGTAGACGCTGTCGTCGCCGAAGCGCGCGGCCAGGGCGCGGTAGGCGGGCAACATCGGCAGCCGGGACAGAGTGCGCGTCCGGGTGGTCACCCGGACCGCGGCCGGTGCCGTGCGGGGCTCGGTCATCGCGGGTTCCTTCTGTTCACGTGGTGATCGCGTAGCGGTGCGCGACCTGCCGGGCGGTGACGGCGGCGCTGTCGGGAGCCGACCGCTGATCGAGCACCCGGGCCGCCTTCCAGCTCACGAAGGAGCCGGTGTGGGTAACCGGGTCGAGGTCGGTCTCGATGACGGCCCTGGCATGGGCTCCGGTCAGCGCGCGCAGTCGCCCGGCCACGGCGTCGGCGACGGCGTCCGGATCCGCGGACCCGGGCAGCAGGTCCATGCGGACGGTGATCTCGTCCTCGCCGCCGCTCGTGCGGTCGATGACGACCTGGTAGCCCAGGCAGCCGCGCACCCCGTCGAGGACAGCCGCCTCCAGCTGCCCGGGGTGGAGCCGGACCCGGCCGAGGGCGATGCGGTCGGCGACCCGGCCGACGACCTCGACGACGGGGCCGGGCAGAGGTGCGTGGGCCGGTGCGGGGGTGATGCGGACCAGGTCCCCGGTGCGGTAGCGGATCAGCGGCTTGATGCCGTCGACAAGCATGGTCAGCACCAGTTCGCCCGCGCCGGTGTCGCCGAGCACGGCCCCGGTGTCCGGGTCGATCAGCTCGGTCACGTAGTTGGGCGCCGATAGGTGCAGCAGGCCGTCGTCGGCGCCCGTGGCGATGCACAGCGCCTCCTGGGAGCCGTACAGCGCGGGGCGCACGACGGCTTGCGGCCAGACGGTCGCGACGTTGGCGGCGAACTGGGGCGTGCAGATCTCGCCGAGCACCAGGAACAGCTTCACCGGCAGCTGGGCGAGGTCGTAGCCGTAATGCAGCGCGGCCTTGGCGAGGCTCAGGCAGAGGGCGGGCGCGCAGACCACGACCTCGACGTTCAGTTCCTCGATCAGGCGCAGCGCCTTCTGGAAGCCGACCCGGGGCGACTCGGGCCAGATCTTCACGTGGCACGCACCGAGTGAGGCGGTGACGGCGCTGAACACGTCGCCGAACGCGTAGAGCTCGGAGGGGCCCATCAGGCCGACGACCGGCATGCGGTCGCCGAAGCGGGACCGGAACAGCCGGCGCCAGGACTCCTCCACGGCCGCGTTGGAGGTGGCGATGTCCCTGGGGCCGCGCGGGCACGGTGTGGCGGCGCCGGTGGTCCCGTTGGTCTCGTAGTAGATACTCGCCTCGCCGACCCGTCCCGACAGCACGTCGTACATTTCGCGGCGCAGGTCGTCCTTGGTGGTGAAGGGCAGCGACGACAGGTCCTCGGGGGTGACGGCGTCGATGTCCACGCCCGCCAGGTGACAGCGGTAGAACGGGGAGCGTTCGGTGACGTGGTGGAGCACGGTGGTCAGCTGCTCCTGGCGCCAGTCGGCGAGCTGGGCGTCGGTGAGGGTGGAGTCGTAGAAGGCCCGGCTGACGTTCCGGTAGGCGGCGAGGAAGTCGTCGAGGCCGAGGCCGCGCGCGGGGGCCCGCAGCGTCTGGAGCGCGGTGGTCATGCCGGCACCTGCGTCTCGTTCAGGGCCAGGCCGACGCGCTCGTTGACGTCGTCGGAGGCCAGCAGGTCGTCCCGGCCGGTCAGCCGGCGGTGCTCGTCGAGCAGCTGGATCATGTCGACCATGCGGTCGACCAGGCGCTGCACGTTCGTCAGCCCCTCGTCGTCGTTGAGCGCGTCGCCACGGTGCAGCGCGTGCACCGTGGCCGGGAATCCGCTGCCCACCACGATCATCCGGTTGAGCAGGGCGTTGACGGTGAGCTGGGCCCACACTTCGCCTGCGCTGTAGCGCCGGGCGACGGAGATGATGCCGGCGACCTTGTTGCTCAGCGGCCGGTCGAAGCGCAGGTAGCCGACGCCGGCCCGCTCGATGAAGGTCTGCATCAGGCTCGCGGTGCCGAATCCGTGGACCGGGGCCGCGAAGACGATGCCGTCCGCGTCGATCATCTTCTGTACGACGCCGGGCACACCGTCCGCCAGGGCGCAGGGCACGGGGCGGTCGTTGCAGTTGCCGCAGGGGCCGCAGCGCTCCATCCAGATGTTGCGCAGGTCGACGATCTCGAACTCGACACCACGCTGCTCGGCGATCGCAGCCGCGTGCCGGAGGACGTCGGCGGTGTTGCCGTCCCGCTCCGATCCGTTGATGGCGAGGATCTTCAGACGTGTTGTCACGAGGTGTCTCCTTCGAAGGATCCGGCCGGCGCCGGTGCCCGGCGAGCACATTCCCTGCCGTTCTCGGCCCGTTGACTCCCTTAAATCGTCATGTCTCCGCACGGATCGAGGCATCTTCGTAAATGCTGGATGGACCAACGGCCCCGGACCTGGTAGAGGTCCGGGGCCGTCGGAGGCGTGCCGTCGTCACGGCGGTGGGGCGGGAGGGTGTCGCCGGAAGGGGTGCGGCGCGGCTGCCGCTCAGGCGGTCACGGCGACGGGGAAGGTGTCCAGGCCGCGCACGACCCAGCGGTCGCGGTAGACGGGCGGCTCCGTCGCGGCCAGGCGGGGGAACCGGGCGAAGAGCCGGGGCAGCGCGATCTGGGCCTCCAGGCGGGCGAGCGGGGCGCCCAGGCAGAAGTGCCCGCCGGCGCCGAAGCTCAGTGGCCGGTTGTCGCGCCGGTCGGGGTCGAAGCGGGCCGGGTCCGCGAAGCGCCGTGCGTCGCGGTTGGCGGCGGCCAGGATCAGCGTCAGCCGGGTCCCCGCGGGCACGGTGACGCCGGGCAGCTCGGTGTCGGCGGCCGCCCAGCGGCTGGTGACGTGCACAGGCGGTTCGAAACGCAGGATCTCCTCGACGTAGCCCGTGGCGAAGTCCGCTTCCGCGCGGAGGCGTTCGGCGAAGTCGGTCCGCTCGAGGGCGAGCAGCGCGCCGTGCCCGATGAGGAAGCTCGTTGTCTCGAACCCGGCCGTGAGCAGCACCATGAGAGTGCCCATCAGCTCGTCGTGGCCGAGCCGTCGTGGGTCCTCGTCGTGGGTGTTCACCAGGTGGGTGACGAGGTCGTCGCGGGGCTCACGGCGGCGTCGGCCGGCGAGGTCGGCGAAGTAGGCGGTCATCTCGTCCATCGCGCGGTCGGCGCGCTCCAGGGCCGCGGCGTCACGGAATCCGTCCGTGGAGACGGCGATGGTCGAGGCCATGTCGCGGAACCACACCTGGTCCTGCTCGGGGAAGCCGAGCATGGCGCTGATGACGGCGACGGGAAGCCGGGAGGCGAACTCGGCGATGAGGTCGACGGCCGACCCCGCGGCGCCGAGACCGGCCATGCGGTCGAGCAGCTGCTCGGTCATCTCCTCGATCACCGAGCGCAGCCGGCGGATCCGCGGCGGGGTGAAGGCGAAGCCGGCCACCGTCCGCAGCCGGGTGTGGTCGGGCGGATTGCTGTAGAGCATCGAGCTGGTGAAGGCGCGCAGCGAGGAGTGGTCCCGCCACCCCGGTGCCGACGTGTCGTAGCGCGCGGCGTCCTGGACGTGGAGGCGGGTGTCCCGCAGTGCGCGGTCGCACTCCTCGTACCCGACGACGACGAGCTTGCCGGGCCCGAGCCGGACGGTTTCGCCGTGGGCCCGGATCGCCTCGTACAGGGGGTAGGGGTCCTGGCGGCCGCCGACGGTCGCCAGCGCCGCCCATGCCTCCTCGGCCGTGGCCGGCCTGGCGTCCGGCTGGGTCCTCATCGGGCCGCGGCCAGCTCGATGATCACCGACGGGCCCGCGGGGTGGACGGCCACGACACGGAGTCCGGCGGCGGCGCCCAGCGCGGAGAACTCGGCGACGCCCCGCTCCTTGGCGCCGTACACGCACAGCATGCGCAGGTCCATGCCGGTGTGCGGGGCGTGTCCGGCGGAGCCGACCGTCTCGATGACGAGGACCGAGCCGTTCTCGCCGGCCGCCTCGGCGCAGCGCCGCAGGATGGCGGTGGCGGGCTCGTCGTCCCAGTCGTGCAGGACGAGCGAGAGCACGTAGCCGCCCGCGCCCGGGGGCAGCGGGTCGAAGAAGCTTCCGGCGACGGTGTCGGCGCGGTCCCCCAGACCGGCGGCGGCGAACCGCTCCTTGGCGGTGTGTGCGGCGCCGGGCAGGTCGACGACCGTGCCGCGCAGCGCCGGGTTGGCACGCAGCAGTTCGGTCAGCAGCGAGCCGTCGCCGCCGCCGACGTCGACGACGTGGCCCAGGGACGCCCAGTCGAATCCGGCGACGACGCCTGGGGCACGCTCGGCGACATCGGCCCCGAGCAGCTTGTTGAAGGAGGCGACGCGGTCGGGGTCGTCGGTGAGGTCCTCCCAGTACTCGCGTCCGTAGCGGACCGGGAAGGCGGCCTCGCCGGTGCGGACGCTGTGCAGCAGCTCGACGAACGACAGCTCGCCGCGGCCCGCGCCCTCGATGTCGAACCAGGCCCGGATGCCGGCCGGGTGGTCCTCGCGCAGTGGTTCGCCCAGGGCCGTCAGGGCGTAGCGCCCGGTCTCGTCACGTTCCAGGACGCCCCGGACCGCGAGGTAGCGCAGCAGGCGGTCGAGCGCCTCGGCGTGCGCGCCCGCGGCCTCGGCCAGCTCGGCCGCGGTGCGGCGCCCCGCGGCGATGTGGTCGGCGATCCGCAGCGTGGCCGCCACGCGCACGGCCATCGGCGTGCCCAGGCTCGCCATCGCCCACAGCTTGGCGGCCGATCCGTCCCCGTCACCCAACACGGCATGTCCTCCCTTGGTCGGCGGCCCCCTCCCGGAGCCCGTGGCTTCATCGTCGCGCACGGGCGGGCGGGGGCCATCTCCCTTGTTGCGATGCTGAGTTGAGGTCCGGGACGGACGGCGCGTCGCCCCTAGACGTTCTCGAGCGTCTGCCGGTGCTCCGGCTCGACGGCCGCGGGTGCCGCACGGTTCGCGGACAGCCGGCCCGGTGCCCAGAAGCGCCGGCCGAGGTCCAGGGCGAGCGCGGGCACCAGGACCGTACGGACGAGGAAGGTGTCGATCAGGACGCCGATGCAGACGACGAAGCCCATCTGGGCCATCGCCACCAGCGGGAGCCCGGCGAACACGGCGAACGTCGCGGCGAGCACCAGGCCGGCCGAGCTGATGACGCCGCCGGTGCTGCTCAGGCCGATCAGGATGCCCTTGGTGTGCCCGTGCAGGGCGGTCTCCTGCTTGACCCTGTGCATCAGGAAGATGTTGTAGTCGATGCCGAGTGCGACGAGGAAGACGAAGCCCAGCAGCGGCACTGTCCAGTCGACGCCGGGGTAGCCCATGACGTGCTCGAACAGGAGGTTCGAGGCGCCCAGGGCGGCGAAGTAGGACACGACGACCGTCGCCAGCAGGACGAGCGGCGCGACCAGGGCGCGCAGCAGCCACACCAGCACGAGCAGGACGACGAGCAGGACCAGCGGCACCACGACGTCCAGGTCGCGTTCGGCGGCGTTCTCCTTGTCCAGGGCCTGGGCCGCGGTGCCGCCGACGAGTCCGTCGACCCGGTCCCGAAGGGCCTCGACGGTGTGCTTGGCCGCGTCGCTGTCGGGCGTGCCGGGCAGCACGGCGGCCAGCTGGGTGAGGGTGCCGTCCGGGGTGCGGCCGACGGTCCTGACCTCGACCACGCCCTTGGTGCCGCGGGCGGCGCGGGCGTCCTTCTGCGCGTCCGGCGTCTTCACGATGATCGTCGCAGGGTCGGCGGAGCCGGACGGGAAGTGCTGGGAAAGTTTCTCCTGGGCGACGACCGACTCCGGCTTGTTCGCGAACCAGTCGGTCTGGCTGAGGCCCATGTTCAGGCCCAGTGCGCCCAGCGCGAGGGCGCCGGTGACGGCCAGCGAGGCGATCCACGAGGTGCGGGGCCGGGCCGCGACGGCCTGGCCGACGCGCTCCCACAGCGGGCGGGCGGCGCGCACGGGAGCACCCTCGCGCGGCACGAGCGGCCAGAACACCCAGCGGCCGGCGATGACGAGCAGGGCCGGCAGGATCGTGACCATTGCGAGGAAGCCGCACAGGACGCCGATGACGCCGACCAGTCCCATGGAGCGGGAGGAGTTGATGTCGGCGAAGGCGAGGCAGGCCAGGCCGATCGCGACGGTGCCCGCGGAGGCGAGCACGGCGGGGCCGCTGCGGCGCAGCGCGGCCTGCATGGCCGTGTGCCGGTCCGCGTGGCGGTGCAGTTCCTCGCGGTAGCGGGCGATGAGCAGCAGCGCGTAGTCCGTGCCGATGCCGAAGACGAGGACCATCAGCACGCCCGAGCTCTGCGGGTCGACCTGGAGGCCCGCTCCCTTGGCGAGGAGGTAGGTGCCGGCCTGGGTCAGGACGGATGCGAAGCCGACGGCGAGCGCGGGGAAGAGCCACAGGACGGGGCTGCGGTAGGTGAGCAGCAGCAGGACGACGACGATGAGTCCGGTGGCCATCATCAGCGTGCCGTCGAGGTTGTCGAAGACGGTGAAGGCGTCGGTGAGCGAGCCGGCGGGGCCGCCGACGCGGGCGTCGAGGCCGGGCGGGGCGTGGGCGTCGGCGATGCGGCGCAGGTCGGCGACCTTGTCGGCGACGACCGACTGCTCCTTGCCCGGCAGCGGCACGACCACCATGAGGGCCTTGCCGTCCTCCGACTCGATGGCCGGCGGCACCTGCCGTCCCTCGGCGGCGACCTTGCCGAAGGCGGTGCGGTCGGCCCGGACCTTGGCGCGGGCCTCGTCGCCCAGCGAGCCCGGGCTGCTGTAGACCACGACCGCCGAGGTCAGGTCGTCGGTGCGGAACTTCTCCAGCTCCGTGTTCACCTCGGCCGACTCGGCGCCGCGCGGCAGGAAGGCGTTGGCGCTGGTGTCCTGGACCTCGCCGAGCTTGCCGGCGAGCGCGCCGAGCGCCATCACCGCGATCAGCCAGGTCACGAGGACGAGCCATTTTCCGCGACGGCCACCGGGCACGACGGCGGCTCGCTCGAACCATGCTCGCATGGAGATCTCTCCTTTTGGGGGACGTTCCGCGGCCGGGCGCGCTGCGGCCGCACGGCGGGGACGGTTCATCGTCCCGGGCGTTCATCCGGGGTCGCATCTTCCGTATTGCTGAATGCGCGCATGCGGCAGCGCCCGTGGAACCGCGCTCCACGGGCGCTGTGCTGTGCCGCCCGGCGGGCCGGGCCTAAGTGCGGCACGGATGACCTCAGTTGGCGAAGAAGTTCTTCAGCTCGGGCGCGAGGACGGCCGGGTCGACGGCGATGCCCTGGCCGGCCAGGGCGTGACGGCGGGCGTCCGGCAGTGCGTCGGTGACCGCCTGCGCGGAGGCCTTCAGCCACGCGTCCGCCTCGCCGCCGTGCACCACGAACACCGGGGCGGTGACGGACGCCAGTTCCCCGGTCGGCAGGGCGAAGTCGTCGCCGACGATGGTCGTGTCGTACGGCAGCGTGTGCGCCAGGGCCTCGAGGCCCGCCCAGAACGGCGCGAACTTCATTCCGGCGACGGCCTCGGCCGGCGCGCCCATGCCCTCGACCATGAAGAACTCGACGGCCTCGGCCCGCTTGCCGGACGCGCTCAGCTCCGCGAGACGGGCGGTGAAGCCGGCCGGGGGACGCGGGCCGGACTCGTCGACGACGTACGGCGGGTCGTAGACGGCGATCTGCGTGATGCCAAGACCGGCGGCCGCGGCCTTGAACGCAAGGGCGCCGCCGGCCGAAAGACCGAAGACCCTGGCCGAGCCGCCGGCCTCGGCGATCAGTGCCGCGAGGTCCTCGATCTCGCGTTCCACGGCGTACTCGGCAGCGTCGCCGCTGTCCCCGCGGCCGCGGCGGTCGTAGTTGAAGACAGTGAAGTGGGGGGCCAGTTCCTCGGCCAGCTGCGTCATGGTCGGATGCGCCCGCTCGCTGAAGGAGCCGCCGATGAGGATCAGCGGTTCGCCCTGGCCGGAGCGGTCGTAGGCGATCGTGGTGCCGTCGGCGGACTGAACTGTGTTCATTGTTCTCCTGAAGACGTGGGGGCGCCGGGCTGCGCGGACGGATGTCGGGTTTGTGTGCCCGTCCAGCCTGCGGACGGCGAGGGTCGCGGCGCATCTTCGGAATTGCTGCGTCCGCACCGGCGGCGCACGAAGCCCCGGGGGCCTGCGGGCCTCCGGGGCGGGTGGTTCGGGGTTCGTGCGCTGGTCAGCGCGGTCCGGCGACGGTGTAGGCGTCCTGTGCGGTGGCGGCGGTCCGGGTGGCGCCGTCCTTGCGGGCAGCCCAGCGGCCGACGGCCTTCACGATGGGACGTTCGATGAGGTAGTGGCTCGCGGTGGCCGCCAGGATGCTGCCGACGAGCACCGCGGTCATCAGCTCCGGGAAGCCGATCGTGCCGCGCAGCTGGTTCATCAGGCCCGGCTGGGTGCCGAAGACGCTGCCGGTCTTGAACCAGAAGTACATGATGGCGAAGTGCCACAGGTAGATGCCGTAGGAGATGCGTCCCAGGTAGCGCGAGACGGGGTTGGCGACGATCGCGTCGACGACCCGGGACTTGGTGCCGGGGATCGAGAGCGGCATCACCGTCAGGTAGGAGAAGACCAGCAGCAGGAAGTACTGGGTCAGGGCGAGGCCGACGCCCTCGTAGTCGCCGTAGCCGGGGCGGCCGAAGGGCTGGGTGCAGTTGAAGGCGTAGACGGCCAGGGCGCCGACCCAGAACAGCAGCGGATGGCTGGCGGCGATCCGGTACAGGGCGGGCTTACGGTCGGGCCGCAGCTCGGCGAGGACGTGCAGGAGCGCCATGGCCATACCGAGGGCGAAGGCACCGCCGACGCCCAGCGGCCACCAGTACTTGGTGGGGTAGATGCCCATCGACGGGCGGTGGATGTAGTAGGTCCACACCGCTGATCCGACGGTGATGAGCGCCAGCGGGACCATCATGCGGCGCACCTTGCGCACCGGATCGGCTGTGCCCCGGGCCAGCCAGTGCATCAGTACGGCGAGCAGGGGGAGGGCGAGGTAGTACTGCATCTCGGCCGGGACGGTCCAGGCCGGGTCCATGCCGGCGATCCACGTGTAGTCGTAGACCTGGAGCATCAGGATCGGCCGCAGCACGTACCAGACCCCGTCGACTGCGTCGAAGTTGAGGAGGAACACGCAGACCAGCGAGAGCAGGATGTAGGCGGGCCACAGCCGGGCGAGGCGCTTGGCGAGGAACGGGCCGACCTTGGGGCGCTCGCCGCCGCCGAGGGTCCAGCGGGCGAACGGCCGGTACAGCAGCATGCCGGACAGGACGAAGAACGGGCCCAGCGCCAGTGGACGCATGCCGGCCAGCAGGTCGGCGAGGGCCTGGTTGCCGGGCCGTGCCGTGTAGGCGCCCATGACTCCGGCTGCGAAGGATGTGTGGACGGCCGCAACTCCGAGGGCACACAGCGCGCGGACACCGTCGAGTCCCCCGACGCGCTTGGTCTGTTGGGCCGGTGCCGCGGCCCGATTGGCATTCACTGCGTCAGCGCTCCTCTGTGTCTCGATGGCTTGTTCAGCATGGGCATGGCGTGATTGCGGCGCCATCTTCTGCCGTGCGGTGTTGCCGCGACCCGCCGTTGGGCCGCCAACCGCCCTGTGACGCACGGCAATCCAGGAGATGCAGCGCCCGTCGGCCCTGTGTGACCGTTCCGGCTGACCCGTCAGGCCGCCTGCGTGCGGGCTGCCCTCGGCAGGGACGAGCGATTGGACGTAAGCGATGGTCTCCACCTCGATTCACGAACGTTTCGCCGCGCAGGCGCGCCGGACGCCGGACGCGGTGGCGGTGTCGGCGGGGGACGCGCAACTGACCTACCGTCAGCTCGATGAGCGGGCCAACCGGCTCGCCCACCGCCTGATCGAGGCGGGCGTCGAGCCGCGGGATCCGGTTGCGGTGCTGATGGAACGCTCCGCCGACGTGGTGGTCGCGATCCTCGCCGCCCTCAAGGCGGGCGCCTTCTACCTGCCGCTGCACAGCGCCTACCCGCTGCCGCGAATGCAGCAGATCATGGACCGGGCCGGCTCCCCCGTGCTGCTCACCGACCTGGCGAGCGAGGCACGCGGGCTGCCCCGCACCCGTCAGGTGATCCTGCCCGCCGGCGACCTGGCCACGGCGGGGGCACCCGCCACCGATCCGGGCGTCCCGGCCGGCCCGGACGCGCCGGCCTACGTCATCCACACCTCCGGCTCCACCGGTGAGCCGAAGGGCGTCGAGGTCCCCCACCGCGGTGTCCTCGGCCTGGCCGACGACACCTGCTGGGACGGCAGGGCACACCGGCGGATCCTGGCCCTCGCCCCGTACGCCTTCGGTGTCTCCACCTACGAGCTGTGGGTCCCCTTGCTGCGCGGCGGCGAGATCGTGCTGCCGCCGCCCGGCGACCTGGACGTGCGCACGGTGCGACGGCTCATCACCGCGCACGGCATCACCGCGCTGCACGTCACCGCCGGTCTGTTCCGGCTCTTCGCCGACGAGGCCCCGGACAGCTTCGCCCCCGTGCACGAGGTCCTCACCGGCGGGGACGTCATCTCCCCGACAGCCGTGCAGCGCGTCCTCGACGCCTGCCCGGGCCTCGTCGTGCGCGCCATGTACGGCGCCACCGAGGTCTCGTCGTTCGCGGCGAGCGCCACGCTCACCGCGCCCTATGAGCCGACGGCGGTGATCCCCGTCGGCCACCCGCTGGACACCGTCGACGCGCGGCTGCTGGACGAGGAGCTGCGGCCGGTCGCGGACGGCGGGATCGGCGAGCTCTACATCGCCGGTGACCGGCTCGCCCTCGGCTACTACCGGCGACCCGACCTGACGGCGGAACGATTCGTCGAGGACCCCGGGGCGCCGGGGTCCCGGATGTACCGCACCGGCGACCTCATGCGCCGTGGCTCCCGGGGCCTGGAGTTCGCCGGCCGTGTCGGCGACCAGGTCAAGATCCGGGGCTTCCGCGTGGAGCCCGCCGAGGTGGAGCACGTGCTGGCGGGACAGCCGGGCGTGGCGCACGCCGCCGTCGTCGCCCAGGAGCAGGAGGGCGGCGACCGGCGCCTGGTCGCCTACCTCGTGCCGAAGACCACAGGCCTGGACGAGGCGGCGCTGCGGTCGGCGGTTGCCGCCGTACTGCCCGACTACATGGTGCCCGCCGCGTTCATGGAGCTGGCCGAGCTGCCGCTGACGGCCAACGGGAAGCTGGACCGCGCGGCGCTGCCCGCGCCCGTCCCGCAGAAGGCGGTGGGCTCCACGCCGGCGGCCGGCGCCCGGCAGGACGTGCTGTGCGCGCTGTTCTCCCGGGTCCTCGGCGTCCCCGGCGTGGGCGTGGACGACGACTTCTTCACCCTCGGCGGCGAGTCGCTGCAGGCCGTACGCCTGGCCTCGCGCATCGAGGCCGAGCTGGGCTACGAGATCTCCGTCGGTGACGTGCTGAACCATCCGACGGTCGCCGAGCTGGACCGCCGTATGGAGCAACTCGCCCAGGCGGACGGACTCACGGAGGCGGCGCGGTGACCGGCCGGCCCCTCCCCGACGGCACCGCCGGGCGCGACTGCGTCGTCCTCGTCAACACCCTGGGCCGGCACTCGCTGTGGCCCGTCGACCTCGACACCCCGGCCGGCTGGCCGGTCGCCTACGGCCCGGCCTCCCGCGCGCGATGCCTGGACTTCATCGACCGGGCCTCGAGCCGCCACCCCGCCGCTGCGGCGACCGCCGCCTGAACCCGTCGGCCGCGCCCGCCGGCGCACCGCCCCACCACTCGGAGAGGACTCGATCACCGTGAGCATCACCGCCGCACCCTTGGAGGCGGAGAGCACCGCCGACCGCATCCCGCTGTCGTACAACCAGGAGTTCCTGCGCGCGTTCGACAAGGGCGAGACGGACGGTGCGTTCGGTCACCGCCACACCCTCGTGTGCGGCTGGCGGGTCACCGGCGCGATCGACCTCGCCGCCCTCCAACTGGCCCTGGACGACGTCGTGGTCCGCCACGAGGTGCTGCGCACCGCGGTGCGTGGCGATGAGCAGGGCGGCTACCAGGTGGTCGAGCCGCCGTCGCCGGTCGCGCTGGAGATACGGGAGCTGGGCGAGGGCGACGGCGCGCCGCGTGATGTGCGCGCCGAGGAATTCCTGAACGAGCTGGACGCTCGCCCCTTCGAGGTACGCGAACTGCCGCACCTGCGGGCCGCGGTGGGACGCTTCGACGCCACCGACGCGGTCCTGGTGCTGGCCACCCATCACACCTCCACCGACGCCTGGTCGCTGCAGGTGATCATGCGCGACCTGGCAGCCGCCTACGCGGCCCGCGTGGCGGGCGGGCACGCCGGGCAGGACGCGGCCGCGCAGTACCAGGAGTTCGCCCGCTGGCAGCAGGGGACCGCCGCGAGCCCGCGGCTGGACCGGGCGCGCGGCTATTGGCGCGAGCGGCTGGAGGAGGCGCGGATCACCGGGATCACCTCGGACCGGCCGCGTGACGAGAACCTGGCGAGCGCCTACGGCGTGCACCGGTTCGTGTTCGACGCGCAGCTGTCCTCGGCCGTCCTGCGGTCCGCCCGCGACACCCGCTGCACGCCGTTCATGGTGATGGCCGCCGCCTACAGCGTGCTGCTGCGCGAACGCACCGGCACCAGCGACGTGGTCTTCCCGACCTTCTCCTCGGGCCGCTATGAGGAGCGGTTCATGGACGCGGTCGGCCCGTTCTTCAACTTTGTGCCCGTCCGGATCGACACCACCGGCTGCGCCACCATGGGCGAGGTGCTGGACCGGGCCCGCGAGGCATGCGTGGGCGCCTACCAGCACGAGATCCCCTTCGCCCGGATCGCCGAGGACAGCCCCGCGCTGCTCGCGCCGTTCGCCGACGGGTCACTCGCCGTCGTCGCGTTCGAGGTGCTGCAGACCGCCTTCCCGATGACGGGGACGGACGCCGGCGGCCTCGGGTTCGCCGAGATCCGGCACCGGACCCGGTCGCAGCGGGTCAGCTCGGCCATCCCGGACGGCGGCCTGTGGGCGATGGACGTGCTGCCCAACGGGCAGCTCGCCGGAAGCCTGAAGTTCGACCACCACCGCTTCGACGAGTCCACCGCGGCCGACCTGGTGGCCCGCTTCCGCGAGCTGCTGAGCACGCTGGCCGACGCGCCCCACACCCCGCTGGACTGACCCGCGAGCCGAGCCCCTTCGACGCCAAGAGGACCGATCGACGATGACTACCCTGGCCCCCTTCGCCCCTGTGGCTCCCCCGGAGCCCGGCCTGACCCCCGAGGAGATCGTCGCCCGGGCCGAGGCCCTGGCCGCGACCCTGGTCGAGCGGCAGGCCGAGACCGAGCGGCGCGGCTTCTACGCCGAGGACACCCACGAGGCCTTCGCCCGCGCCGGCTTCTACCGGATCCTCGTACCGCGCCGTTACGGCGGCTACGAGTTCGGCCCGGAGACCTTCGTGAAGGTCTCCATGGCGCTGGCCCGCGGCTGCCCGTCGACCGGCTGGATGTACCTCTTCGGCGCGGCGCACGCGCTGGTGGTGGGCACCCTTTTCGACGAGGCCACCCAGGCTGAGCTGTTCGCCGGCGGTGACTTCATCTGCCCCGCGACGGTCGCCCCGGCGGGCTCCGCCCGGCCCGACGGCGAGGGCGGCTGGCTGCTCGACGGCACCTGGAACTACTGCTCCGGCGCCCCCTACGCCACCCACTTCGTCGGCCACACCCTGGTGGCCGGTGGCGAGGGCGAGCCGCCCGCGCCGATGCTGTTCATCGCCCCGCGCGAGCAGTTCGAGCGCCTGGACGACTGGGGTGCCCAGCTCGGTCTCAAGGGCAGCGGCTCGCACAGCATTCGCATCGAGGGCGGCCGGGTGCCTGGCAACCACACGCTCGGCGGCCACCTGAGCCAGCTGGCGGTCACCGACGAGCTTCCGGGACGCCGCCTGCACGGCCCTGAGTACGGCGGCGGTCCGCTCAGTTTCATGCTGCTGGAGCTCGGCGTGCTCGCGGTCGGCATGGCCAAGGGCGCGCTGGACGCGTACGACGAGCTGATGCGCTCCCGGACGACGGCGTTCTTCCCCATAGTGCCGCGCACCGAGGACCCCGACTTCCAGTTCCGCTACGGCGAGGCTGCCGGCATGATCGCCGCGGCCGAGGCGGCGGTGCTGCACGCCACGCAGCAGTGGCAGGAGCTGTGCCGCAAGGAGGCGGCGGCCTTCACCCGCGAGGAGGAGCTGCGGCTGGCCACCATCAGCCGGGAGGCCGTGCGGCTGGCCTGGCGTGCGGTCGAAGGGCAGCTGTTCCCGACCGCCGGGTCCAGCTCGGTGCGGGCCGGGGAGCGTATCGAGCGGGTCTGGCGCGACCTGTCCACGCTGCACAGCCACGCCGGGAACGGCGTCTTCCTCTCCTCGCTCGCCAACCGCGAGCTGGCCCAGGCGCACTTCGGCACCGGCGTCCGGTGAGTGCCGCAGCGCTGCGCCCCTGGACACCGCGTCCGCACACGAGTCCACGTCCGACAGATCGGGATGAACCCATGGAACAAGGCTGCCCCTTCGCCCTCGACACCACCGGCCGCGACATTCACGGCGAGGCCGCGGCCCTGCGGGCCCAGGGCCCGGCGACCCGGGTGGAACTGCCGGGCGGCGTGTTCGCCTGGTCACTGAACGGCCACGCGGTGATCAAGCAGGTGCTCGCCGACCCGCGCGTGACCAAGAGCGCCCGCAACCACTGGCCCGCCTTCGTCAACGGCGAGGTGCCGCCGGACTGGGAGCTGATCAGCTGGGTCGCGATGGACAACATGGTGACGGCCTACGGCAAGAACCATGTGCGGCTGCGCAAACTGGTCGGCGCGGCGTTCACCCCGCGCCGCGCCGAGGCGTTCCGGCCCCGCGTGGAGGAACTGACCGACCAGCTGCTGGACGCGCTGGAGCAGGCGGGGCCGGGCGAGACGGTGGACCTGCGCGAGCGGTTCGCCTACCCGCTGCCGGCCCGGCTGGTGGCCGACCTGATCGGCATGCCGGAGGAGGCCCGCGCCAAGACCGCCAAGGTCATCGACGCGATGGTGGACACCACCATCACCCCCGAGCAGGCCCAGGCAGTGCTGGCGGGCTGGCGCGGCGCGATGGCCGACCTGATAGCCGACAAGCGGCGCGAGCCGGGCGAGGACATCACCAGTGACCTGGTCGCCGCCCGCGACGAGGACGGCTCGCGGCTGTCCGAGGACGAGCTGACCGACACGATCTTCGCGATCCTCGGCGCCGGCTCGGAGACCACGATCAACTTCTTCGACAACGCCATCACCGCGCTGCTGAGCGACCGTTCCCAGCTGGAGCTGGTCCGCTCCGGGCGCGCCACCTGGGACGACGTGATCGACGAGACGCTGCGGGTGGAGTCGCCGCTGGCGCATCTGCCGCTGCGGTACGCGGCGGAGGACATCGAGCTGGACGGGGTGACCATCCCGAAGGGCGACCCGATCCTGGTGAATTACGCGGCGGTGGGCCGCGACCCCGAGCTCCACGCCGAGGCGCCCGAGGCCTTCGACCTGACGCGGACCGACAAGTCCCACCTGTCGTTCGGGTTCGGCCCGCACTACTGCATGGGCGCGGGCATCGCCCGCCTGGTGGCCACCACCGGCCTGTCCCGGCTGTTCGAGCGCTTCCCGGACCTGGAGCTGGCCGTGGAGCGCGACGCGCTGCAGCCGCTGCCGACGTTCATCATGAACGGCCACCGCAGCCTGCCGGTGCGGCTGACCGCGAAGGTGCCGGCGGGCGCGGGCGCCCGCTGACCCACGCACACCGAAGGGCCGCCCGGGACGTTCGGTCCCGGGCGGCCCTTCGCGCTGCCGTGGCGCCGGCCGCGGACACCCGGCGGCACGAGTGAGCCCGCCCCGCGGCGGACGCGGGACGGGCTCGTGACTCAGGCGGGGGACGCCGTACGACGGCCGTGGCAGGCTAGGCGGCGAGGGGCGCCGCGGCCTTGGCCGCGCCTTCCTCGACCCGGCGCAGCATGTCCGGGCTCATCAACGCGTCCGGGGTGGCGACCAGGCCCGCGACCCGCATGAACGTGGCCGTGACCTCGCCGTCGACGACGGCGGCGGCGTGCAGCGCGGCCATGAAGGCGCCGGACGCCTCCCACTCGGGGGTGCGCTCGCCCTCGACCTCGGGGTAGCCGAGGTCGGCCCCGGCGGAGAACTGCCAGGGCACCTCGATGACCTGCGCGATGTCCGCGAGGAACGCCTTCGGGTCCACCTCGCCCCGGCTCAGGTGCTCGCGCAGCACCAGCGTCTCCAGCGCGGCGACCGTCATACCCTGCCCGTACACCGGGTTGAAGCTGCACGCGGCGTCGCCAAGGACCAGGAAGCGGTTCGGGAAGCGGGACAGCCGCTCGTAGCGGCGGCGCTGGCTGGCCGGGTAGCGGAACACTGCACCGTCGTCGACCGGCTCGGCGTCGTGGATGACGTCGTGGATGTCGGACACCGGCAGCGTGCGGGTCCACTCCAGGAAGCCCGGGAGGTCGGCCGGGGCGCTGTCGCCGAGGACGCCGGTGAGGGAGACCACGACGAGGCCGCCCTCGATCCGGGACAGGAACGCGCCGCGCCGGTGGCTCGGCGAGGAGACGGGGTTGATCGACAGGTCGCCGTCGAGCACCGCGTCGTCGCGCAGCCGGAACTTGCGCGTGGTGTAGCTGAGGTCGATGCGGATGCGCTCCTCGTCGGGGCGCTCGTAGCCGAAGTCCTCCAGCCACAGTGGGGTGCGCGAGCCGCGCCCGGTGGCGTCGACGACGAGGTCCGCCTCGATCGTCCGCTCCTGCGCCCCGGCTTCCTGGGACTGCACGCGGACCCCGGTGACCGTGTCGCGGGTGTCGTCGGCGACCAGCCCGGCGATGTCGTGCCGCTCCAGCAGGACCACGCCGGGCAGTGCCGCGACCCGCTCGCGCACCCGGCTCTCCAGCACTGGGCGCGTGGCCGAGACGCAGATCAGTCCGGTCGTGCCGGGGCTGAGCCGGCGGCCGTTGAAGAACCAGCGCAGTTCGCCCAGGTCTCCGGTCGGGACGCCGGCCTCGACGGCCTCGTCGGTGAAGCCGGGGAACAGCTCGTCGAGGATCTGCTGGCCGCGGGCGAGCAGTCCGTGGACGTGGCGTCCCTGTCCCACGCCCTTGCGGGCCGTGGTCGTTCCCGTGATCGTGTCGCGCTCCACGACGAGCACCTCGTCGTAGGAGTCGGCGAGCACGCGCGCGGCCAGGAGCCCCGCCATGCTGCCGCCGAGCACCACCGCGCGCTCGCCCACCCTGTTGGTCATGTACGTCACCTCTTCTGCGATGGGGGTGCCGTCAGGCGGCGTGGCGCGGGCTGTTCTGGTACGCGGCGAGGAACCACTGGCCCTCGCGCTTGACGACGACCCAGGAGGCGTGGACGGCGCGCTCGGCGCTCGGCTCGGTCTCGCCGGGGGCGAGGATGCCGCCCCGGGTGATCAGGATGCCGGACTCGCTGTTGGCGAAGCGCAGGTCGACGGGGGTGCCGGTGACGCGGGTGCCCTTGAAGGGGCCCTGGAACGCCTGGGTCAGGAAGGCCCTGATGGCGTCCCGGCCCTTCTGGAAGTGGCCGGGGATGATCATCGTGCCGTCGGGAGTGAAGACGTCTGCGAAGGCGTCCGCGTCGTGCGCGGCCCACGCCTCGACGACGCGCTGGGGCAGCGCGGCGATGGCGGCCTTGTCTTCGTCGGTCGCGGTGGCGGTCACGATGGTCTGCGCGGTCATGTGCTGCTCCTGGGTGTTCGGTCGGAGTTTTCCGAGCCGGGTGTCGGGTGGCTGAAGGCGCTCAGATGTAGAGCGTGTTGGGCTCGAGACCGCACAGGACGCGGCCGTACAGCTCGTTGTTGGTGTCCGGGTTCATCAACGCGTGCAGGCTGACGGCCTGGATGTCGCGGCTGATCCGCTGCATCGGGACATCGCGGTAGATGGAGGAGCCTCCGGAGGCGGCGGCGAGGATGCCGACGGCCTCCTTGGCGAGGCGGACCACGGCGCCCATGTCGGCGCGGGCGCGGGCCCGCTCCTCCAGGGTGAACTCCTCGCCGGCCAGGCCCTTGGCGTCGACGAGGTCGGCCAGCCGGTAGGCGTGGAACTCGGCCTGGTCGATCTTCAGGGTGGCCTCGGCGACCTGGTGGTGGGTCAGCGGCGCCTGGGCCTGGGACTCGTAGGCGGTGTAGGTGAGGGTGCGGCCGGGGAGCCGCTCGAAGAAGGCGTCGCGCGCGGCGCGGGCGAGGCCGAGGGCGGTACCGACGGAGGAGGCGGCGGCGACCGGCAGCAGCGGGACGCGGTAGACGGGGCTCGCGGCGTTCAGCTCGGAGGCGTACTGGCCCTGCAGGATCGCCGGAAGCGGGATCACCCGCTCCTGCGGGACGAAGACGTCCTGGGCGACGGTGCTGACGCTGCCGGTGCCGCGCAGCCCGGAGGTGTCCCAGTCGTCGATGATCTGCAGGTCCGACATGGGCACGAGGGCCATGACCGGCAGGTGCTGCCCGTCGGGCGTCGGCTGGACGGCGATGATCTCCTGCCAGTGGGCGTGGCGGGCGCCGCTGACGAAGCCCCACTTGCCGTTGACGACGATGCCGCCCTCGGCGGGCGCGGCCAGCGCGGAGGGGCTGAGCGTGCCGCAGATGCGCACGTCGGGGGTGGCGAACACCTCGTCCTGGACGCTGTCGGGGAAGAGGCAGGCCATGAAGGTGGGGATCCAGTAGACGGACGTCGTCCAGCCGGCCGCCCCGTCGGCGCGGCCGAGTTCGGCGGCGACCTCGACCAGGGTGCGGGTGTCCGCCTCGTAGCCGCCGTACCGCTTGGGCACGCGCAGCTTGAACAGGCCCGCCCCGGCGATCGCCTCGATCGTCTCGTCCTGCAGTCGCCGGTCCTCCTCCGCCTGCGCGGCGTTCTTCTTCAGAAGCGGTGCGAGGTCGCCGGCGCGCTGCACCAGGTGTGCTCGCGTGGGGATGTCGGCGGTGAGCATCGTGGGTCCTCCCGGAAGGTACACAGGTGTCGGTCGCCGGAAGCGGGACCGTGTCGCGCACCTGACGCTCACATCGCGGCGGCCCTGGCGGCACCTCTCGTGTTGCGAAGTTGGGCCGGTCGCAGCGACTTCGGCACGTCGGTGCGGGGTCGGGCCCGCTGCCGCACGCAGCAAGAAGCCTCCCCGGCCGGCGGCTGCCACGATGAGGCCTATGACGGATCAGCAGCACGCCGGGGAAGGCCGCGACAAGGCGACGACCACCCGTCCGTTGACGGGCGACGAGTACGTCGAGAGCCTGCGCGACGACCGCGAGGTGTACCTGTACGGGGAGCGCGTCAAGGACGTCACCGCGCACCCGGCATTCCACAACCCGGTGCGGATGACGGCCCGCCTGTACGACGCGCTGCACGACCCGGCCCACCGCGAAGTGCTCACCACTGCGACCGACAGCGGCGGCGACGGCTTCACCCACCGGTTCTTCACCACGCCCCGCAGCGCCGAGGACCTGGTGGCCGACCAGAAGGCGATCGCCGCCTGGTCCCGGATGAGCTACGGCTGGATGGGGCGCAGCCCCGACTACAAGGCCGCCTTCCTCGGCACGCTAGGTGCCAACGCCGACTTCTACGCCCCCTTCTCGGACAACGCGCGCCGCTGGTACCGCGAGTCGCAGGAGAAGGTCCTGTACTGGAACCACGCGATCGTGCATCCGCCGGTCGACCGCAGCCGCCCGGCGGACGAGGTCTCCGACGTCTTCGTGCACGTGGAGAAGGAGACCGACGCGGGTCTGGTCGTCAGCGGCGCCAAGGTGGTCGCCACCGGTTCGGCGCTCACCCACCACAACTTCATCGCCCACTACGGTCTGCCGGTGCGCAAGAAGGAGTTCGCGCTGGTTGCCACGGTGCCCACGGGTGCGCCTGGCGTGAAGCTGATCTGCCGCCCGTCGTACTCGGCGATGTCCGCCGTGATGGGCAGCCCCTTCGACTATCCGCTGTCGTCGAGGCTGGACGAGAACGACACGATCCTCGTCCTGGACAAGGTCCTCATCCCGTGGGAGGACGTGTTCATCTACGGCGACACGGCCAAGATCCAGATGTTCTCGGGGCAGTCGGGCTTCCTTGAGCGCTTCACCTTCCACGGCTGTATACGCCTCGCCGTGAAGCTGGAGTTCCTCGCCGGCGCGCTGGCCAAGGCGCTGGAGATCACCGGGACGCAGGATTTCCGAGGGGTGCAGACCCGGCTCGGCGAGGTGCTCGCCTGGCGGAACCTGTTCTGGGGGCTGTCGGACGCGGCCGCGCGCAACCCGGTGAAGTGGCGGAACGGAGCGGTGCTGCCGAACCCGCAGTACGGCATGGCCTACCGGTGGTTCATGCAGATCGGCTATCCCCGGATCAAGGAGATCGTCCAGCAGGACGTCGCCAGCGGCCTGATCTACCTGAACTCCAGCGCCGACGACTTCAAGAACCCGCAGATCCGTCCGTATCTCGACAAGTACGTGCGCGGTTCGGGCGGCGTCGAGGCCGTCGAGCGCGTCAAGGTGCTGAAGTTGCTGTGGGACGCGGTGGGCACCGAGTTCGGCGGTCGGCACGAGCTGTACGAGCGCAACTACTCGGGCAACCACGAGAGCGTGCGCACCGAGCTGCTGTTCGCGCAGACGGCGAGCGGGCAGGTCGACGACTACAAGGCGTTCGTCGACCAGTGCCTGTCCGAGTACGACCTGGACGGCTGGACGGTCCCGGATCTCGATTCGTTCCCGGGGCTGCGCGAGGCACGCGGGGGCCTGCTCGGCGGCTGAGGGCCCTCAGGTCCGTTCCAGCAGGTCGGCCAGGAACGGCGCGATCACGCCGGGCACCACCTTGCAGTCCAGGACGAGGGTGCCCGGGCAGCCGGCCGTGCGCCACCGCCGTACGGCGTCGAGGTCGTCCGGGCGGCGCACTGTGACCGCCGTGGCGCCCAGGCCGCGGGCCACCGTGGCGAAGTCGGTGTCGGCGAAGGACAGCGTGGCCGGGTCGGCGCCCTGCGGCGCGTACATGTGCTCTTCGAAGCCGTAGGCCGCGTCGTCGTAGACGACGACGAGCGCGGGCCGGCCGGAGCGCACCAGCGTGTCCAGCTCCGGCAGGCCCATCAGCGCGCCGCCGTCGCCGACCGCCGCTACGGTCAGCCGGTCGGGGCGGCCCACCGCTGTGCCGACCGCGCCGGCCAGGCCCAGGCCGATGCTCTGGAAGGCGGCGCCCGTGAAGACGAACCCGGCCGGGTCGGGCACCGGCCAGTACATCCCGGGCCAGGCGATGAAGTGCCCGCCGTCCAGCACCAGGGTGCGTTCCTCGGGCAGCAGGGCGGCCAGGGCGCGGGTCAGGGTGCGCGGGTCGATCCGGTCGGCGGTGGACGCGTCCTCGTGGGCGAGGTCCGCCCATCCGGTGCGTGCCCGGGCGGCCCGGTCGGCGCACCGCCCGCGCCAGTCCGGCACGGGCAGTCCCCGTTCCTCCACCGCGTCGAGCAGCCGTACGGCGACGGCGTGGGCGTCGCCGCGCACCACGAGGTCGGCCCGCTGTGCTCGCTTGTGCCCGTCGACGTCGACCTGGACGACGGTGGCCGCGGGGTCGAGGATCCGGCCGCCGTGCAGGGTGAAGGTGTCCAGGCTCGCGCCGAAGGCGACGACGACGTCGGCCTCGCCCATCAGGTCGGCGGCGGCCGGTGCCGCGAAGCCCCCGCAGACCCCGAGTGACCAGGGGCTGTCCCGGAACAGCCCGCCGGCCATGACGGTCGTCGTGAACAGGGCTCCGAGGCGGTCGCCGAGTTCGCGCAGGATCTTGCCGGCGCCGGAGTGCCAGGCGCCGAGTCCGGCCAGGAGCAGCGGGCGGCGCGCCCCGGCCAGGGCGTCGAGCAGTGGCTCCAGGTCGGGTTCGGCCACGGCGTCCGTCGTGCCCGCCGCGGCCTGCGCGACGGTGCCTGGGGTGCCGGGCAGCGCGTGGTTGACCAGGTCGCCCGGCAGGAACACGGCGACGGGGCAGCGCTCCTCCCGGGCGGTGCGTACGGCCGCGGCGGTGTCGGCGCGGGCGGTGCGCGGTTCGGTGAGCCGGACGACGCGGACGCCGAGCGCGGCCAGGAGCGCGCTCTGGTCGATGTCGTGCGGCCGGGGACCGCTCACCGGGGCGTCGCCGCACAGCAGGACGGCCCCGCTGCGGTTCTTGGCCGCGTCCGCCAGCGCGGTGACGGTGTTGGTGATGCCGGGCCCGTGGGTGGTGGTGCAGACGGCGACGTCGCCGGTCGCCCGGAAGTAGGCGTCGGCCATCGCCATGGCCCCGCCCTCGTGCCGGGCCGCCGTGTAGCGCACGCCGGCCGCGGTGAGCGCGGCCGTGGCCAGGATGTTGCCGCCGCCCACCACCCCGAAGGCGTGCCGGATGCCGCTGTCGGCGAGGGTCTGCCCGACGGCCTGCGCGAGTGTGGTCATGCGTGACTCCATGGGTTGCGTCAAACAACTTACTGATCAGCGAAAAGTGCCCGGACGGGCTGCGGGTCCCCGGGCGGGCGTGGAGCGCCCGTCCGCCCGGGGACCGGTGTGCCTTTCGGATCAGGCGAGTTCGAAGATGACCTCGCCGACGGTGATGTCGATGCGGTTGGTGCGCACCAGCTCCCAGCCGCCCTCCTCGAAGACCGACTCCCAGTCGTCGACGGTCGGCAGGAAGGTGCCCATGAGGTCGTGTCCGAGCTCGAACCCGAGCGTGAAGACGGGCAGTTCGGTGTCGGGCAGCGCGGTGCGGGTGGCGTCGCCGATCAGCAGACGCCGGGCCGCGGGGAACACCTCGCGCAGCCGGCGCAGGGTGGCCACGCAGTTCTCCCGGGGCCAGAAGTCGTGGCCCATCATGAAGCAGGTGAGCAGTTCGATGTCGGCGTACTCGGGGCGCGGTTCGAGGCGCAGTACGTCGCCCTGCACGAACTCGGCGCGGTCGGCGAACCCGGCCTCGGACGCTTCCTTCCGCGCCACGTCGAGGGACGGCCGGGCGATGTCGACGCCGACGCCCGTCGCGCCGGGGTGGCGGTCGAGGATCTGCATCAGCCGTGCGCCGGAGCCGCAGCCGAGATCGGCGACGCGGCTGAAGGGGAAGTCCACCCGGTCCATCGCGGCCCAGAAGGTGGGCGCGTAGGTGACCTGGTCGATCTCCCGGCAGGCGTAGGCGATGGCGGCGGCGTCGCGGTGGTAGTAGTCGCCGCTGCGGTTCTCGGTGCGCAGGACGGCGGGCATCTGCCGGAACAGCTCGGCACTGCCACGGGTGAGCCAGTGGAAGAACGACTTGTTGCGGTACATGTCGTCGAAGCCGTCGAGGGTGTGGACCACGGCGCCGTCGCGGCGGACGAGCCCGACCGACGCGAGGGCGCGGAACAGGCCGGTGGTCGACAGCGGGTCGAGACCGGCCCGCGCGGCGAAGTCGGCGGTGTCCAGCGTCCGCGCGCGGTGCAGCTCGTCCAGGGCTCCGACCTCCCAGGCGGCGGCGATCGCCCATGCCGCCACGGCGGAGTTGTAGATGGAGGCAATGCCGCGCGCGTTGCCCTGTGCGATGTCAACAGTCACTGCTCAGCACCTCGTCCTTGGGAGTTCGGGGGTCTGTCACCCTTCGTTCCATGCTTCAAGCGCGTGGCGGGTGGGGCATCTCTGACGTTGCTGTCCGGCGGCGGCGCCACGGTCCGCCGGGCAGGTCACCCCGTCAGCTCCCTTTCCAGGGCGCGCTCCAGCGGGGTCAGCGGCAGGTCGGTGAGCCGCTCCGGGTGGCCGGGCGGGATCTCGCCCGCCGGGTCGGGGCCGGATGGGGAGGGCATCGGGCCGATCCACACCCAGCCGAAGTCGGACAGGGACCAGTAGGCGGAGCGCAGCAGCCGGCGGGCCAGCCGCAGGGCTGCGGGCCCACGGCTGCCGGCGGTGTGCGCGAAGGGCGTGGAGGAAGTGGTCACGGGCCGACCGTCACACCCGGTCGCCGGCCGGCGCATCTCGCAGGGTGCGCCGCTCGCCGGCGCGCTGCAGCGCGGCGTGTCCGCGCCGGCCCTCCTCCAGGGTGGGCGCGAGTTCGAGGGGGGCGCTTGCGTCGCCCTCGCGAAGGATGGCGGCGGCCCGGGCGAGTTGTTCGGCGACCCGGTCGAGGACGTCGGCGACCGGGCCCGCGTTGTGGGCGAGGACGTCGCCCCATAGCCACGGGTCGCCGCCCGCACTGCGGACGGCGTCGCGCAGCCCGTTCCCGGCGAGCCCGAGGAACGCCTCGGAGCTGTCGGCGAACCGGGTGGCGAGGGCGGCTGCGATCAGGTGCGGGCCGTGGGACAGTTCGGCGACGATCCGGTCGTGCACGTGGGGGGCAAGGTCGATCCGGTACGCCCCGCACACCTCGATCAGCGCGTCCATGGTCTCCAGCGCCCAGTCGGGCGTGGTCTCGTACGGGCACACCACCCAGGGCCGCCCGGTGAAGCGGCTGGCGGCCGCGGTGTCCCGGGCGGGTGCGTCGGAGCCGGCCAGCGGATGTCCCGGTACGTATCCCTTGAGGTCGCAGCCGCGCAGCTCGGCCTCGGCGCAGACGATGTCCTTGGTGCCGGCCGTGTC
Organism: Streptomyces sp. 1222.5; assembly: GCF_900105245.1. Classification (NCBI taxonomy): domain Bacteria; kingdom Bacillati; phylum Actinomycetota; class Actinomycetes; order Kitasatosporales; family Streptomycetaceae; genus Streptomyces; species Streptomyces sp. 1222.5. The sequence goes on from NZ_FNSZ01000002.1 coordinate 111,437, forward strand.
GGTGTAGACGTGCCCGAGCCCCCTGCTCTGCGCGCTGTGCAGGACGTCGACGACGGCCGAGGGGGCGGTGGCGACGACGACGATGTCGGCGGGGGGCTGTCCGGGCGTCCAGGCGGTGCCGGCACCGAGGGAGACGGCCTCTTCCAGGGCGCGTGGGTCCTCGTCGACGAGGGTGACCCGGACGCCGGCGAGGCCGAGGGCGAGGGCGAGGGAGGTGCCGGTGGTGCCGCAGCCGATGACGACGGCGGTGCGCAGAGTGGTGGTCATGGTGGCTCCTTGCGGCGGGGCGCCTTCGCGCCGTGGCCGGTGGGCTGCGGGTGGTGCGAGTGGTGCGGGTGCGGGAGGGGGGAGGCGGTCCGGGTAGGGGACCGCCGGTGGGGCGGCCCCCCTCAGTGGTCGCAGCCGGGGTGGGCGAACTGGCCCGGCTTGCGGCCCTCTCCGGCGGGGCCGCGGTAGGCCTGCGCGATGTCGAGCCAGCGGTCGGCCTCTGCGCCGGTGGCGACGAGGGCGAGGTCGTCGCGGTGGCGGCGGCGGGTGACCAGGAGGCAGAAGTCCTCGGCGGGTCCGGTTACCTTGTTCTCGGCGTCCTCGGGGCCGTACGCCCACACCTCGCCGGTCGGGGCCGTCACCTCGATGCGGAAGGGCTCGGCCGGCGGGGTCAGGCCGCGGGACAGGTAGCCGAAGTCCCGCGTGAGGAAGGCGAAGAAGACCAGGTGGCGCAGTCGTCCGGTGGCCTCGCGGTGCACGCCGAGGGCGTCGGCGATGTCCTGGCCGTGGCCGAAGATCTCCATGATCCCGGCGGAGGCGAGGACGGTCGGCGGCAGCGGGTTGACCAGCCACGGCACGACCTGGTCCTCGGGGACTGCGGCGAGGGCGTCGACGGACCGGCGGCCGAGGGCGCGGAAGCGGCCCAGCAGTTCGGCGGGCGGGAAGGCGTTGAACTGGCGCAGAGCGGCGTCGACGGCGGCGTCGAAGTCGCCCGCGGCGCCGGCGGCGAGCTGGGCGAAGGCCTCGGGGTCGGAGGCCGCGGTGCCGGCCAGGTGGAAGATGAAGGTCAGGTGGGCGATCTGGTCGGCGATGGTCCAGCCGGTGGCGGGGGTCGGGGTGTGCCAGGCCTGCTCGTCGAGGCCCTCGACGAGACGGGCGGTCTCCTCGATGTCGGTGGCGAGGTCCTTCACGACGTCGTTGAGCGTGCTCATGATGGTTTCTCCTTGTGAGGGTGGAGCGGGGGTCGGGGTGAGGGGCGTGCCGCCGGTCAGCGGGCGGCGGACGGTGCGGGGCGGACGGCTCCGCCGAGGCGGGCGCCGGTCCTCACGGCGGCGGTGAGCGCCGCCCAGGAGGCGAGTTCCACCAGTTCCCGGTCGCCGGGGTGGACCGCGCGGAACGCGTCGATGTCCGCGTCGGTGATCTGGTGGTGGTTGAGGGCTATGAGGAGGGCGAGCCGGGCGGCGGGCAGGTGCCCGTCCGGCAGAGCGGCGGTGGCCTCGCCCAGCCAGGCGCGGCTCGGGCCGGGCACGGTGCCGTCTCGCACGGCGAGTTCGGCGTGCAGCAGGTCGCGTACGGCTTCCGGGATCCAGCGCTCCGCCGCGGCGTCGACGGACGCTACGGCCCTGGAGAGGGCGCCGGCGACGGCCGGGCTGGTCTTCGCCCAGTCGAGTCCGGCCGGCAGCGGGGCGGCGGGGAGCAGGTCGAGCGAGGCGCCGGGCGCCACGGTCCGGCCCCGGTCGGGGCGCAGGGCACGGGCGACCATCCGCATCGCCGGTCCGCGGCCCGCGGCGGGGGCGGCGGCGGGGACAGGGGAGTCGGGCAGGAAGAGCCGGACCATCCGGTTGAGGTAGTGGAAGGTGACGGCGGTGCCGAGGATCTCGGGGGCCTCCTGCGCGTCGAAAGGTGCCGCCGCGGGTCCGGCGGCCGGGTCGGTGCCCGCGCCGCGGGCCCATTCGGCGAGCGGTCCGTGGCGGTCGGCGGCGCCCAGGGTGGCGAGCGTGGCCTCGTGGACCTCGACGCAGTAGGGGCAGTCGTTGGCTTGGGAGACGGCCGTGGCGACGGCTTCCTTGGCGGCCCGGCCGACGCGGCCCTCGGCGAGGAGGGTCTCGCGCAGCAGCAGCCAGGCGGCGGCGAGCGTCTCGGGGGCCGGCGAGTGCAGCGCGAGGGGCGGGGCGACGATGCCGAACTCCCGCCGGGCCTGGGCGTAGACCTCGGCCACCGGGCCGCCGGCCGCGTCCTGCGGGACGGCCGTGATGTGCCGGATCTGCTGCAGGGAGCCCTTCAGCAGGATTCTTACGAGCGGTCGCACCGCCGCCTCCTGGTTCCCGGTTCGGATCGGGTTGTGTGAAGCAACCCACTGGATGTGTCGATGGTTTTTTGAAGCAACTCACTGGGCCGCGAAAAGCCGTTCGGAAGGTTCACACGGTGGTGAGGCGGCGCTGCTTCAGCAGGGGCAGCACACCCGCGCGTCCGCTCTTGTAGCCGGTGGGGGCGGGGGCGCCGTAGGTGACGTCCACTCCCCTGGCCCGGGCGGCGGCCACGATGTGCGGCACGGCGCGTTCGGCGAGGGCGGCGATGGTCATGGCCGGGTTGACGGTCAGGGCTCCGGGGACGGCGGAGCCGTCGGTGACGAAGATGCCGGAGTGGCCGCGCAGTTCGTTGGTGTCGTCGAGGGCCGAGGTGCCCGGGTCGTCGCCCATCCGGCAGGAGGCCAGCGGGTGGACGGTGTAGGCGCCGACGAGGTCGTTGGTCCAGGGCATCACCTTGGCGAGGCCGTCCTTCTCCAGGATCTCCTTCACGTCGGCGTCGGCCTGGTTCCAGCCGTGCCAGGTGTTCTTCGTCGGTTTGTACGACAGGTTGCCGCGGCCGAGCAGCTGCTGGGAGATGCGGTGGGAGTTGCCGGTGGCCGGCGGCGGCCCGAAGACCCCTTCGTTGTCGTCCTCGGTCATGCAGAAGATCGTCAGCCAGGACTTCCAGTTCTTCAGGATCTCCTTCTTCTCCTTGCCGAACCAGGTCGGGCCGGTGGCGTCGGGGGCCTGCGCGAGGATGGTGCCGAGGCCCGGCGGGAAGTAGAGCTGCTCCAGGGAGTAGCGGGAGTACTCCGGCAGGGAGCCGTCGAGCTTGTCCCAGCTGGCCACGGTCGGGCCCTTGCCGATGGCGTTGGCGCCGTAGGGCAGTTCGCCGTCACCGCGGCTCAGGCCGAGGATTTCGGCGACCTTGTCCTCGTCGAGGATGGCCGTGTTGAGGCGCTCGCCGTTGCCGGAGAAGTAGCGGCCGACCGCGTGCGGCATCGTGCCGAGGTGGGTCTCGCTGCGCTGCAGGATGACCGGGGTGGCGCCGGCGCCCGCCGCCAGTACGACGATCTTGGCCTCGATGACGCCGGAGCCGGCCTGCAGGCGGTAGTCCTCGTCGTGGACGATGTTGTAGTGGACGCGGTAGCCGCCGTCGGCGGTGCGCTCCAAGTGCTGCACCTCGTGCAGGGGGCGGATCTCCGCACCGTGGGCGAGGGCGGCGGGCAGGTAGTTGACGGTGAGGGACTGCTTCGCCTCGAAGCGGCAGCCGGCCATCATGAAGTTGCAGTTGACGCACTTGGTGTTGTCGACGGCCGCGGCGAGCGGGTTGGCGGTGCGCCCGGCGTGGTCGCAGGCCGCCGCCCACAGGCCGCCGGAGTAGGAGGCCTCGTTCCAGTCGGGCTTGCTGACCGACAGGGATTCCTCGATCCGGTCGTACCAGGGGTCGAGGGTGTCGCGGCTGACGGCCTCGGGCCACATCCGGCGGCCGATGCTGCCGTGCCGGTCGAAGACGAACCGGGGGGCCCGCGGCATGGCCGCGAAGTAGACGACGCTGCCGCCGCCGACGCAGTTGCCGCCGAGCACGCTCATGCCGTCGCCGACGACGAAGTCGAAGATGCGGGTGTAGGAGGAGCCGAGCTTGTAGTCGTGCTCGAACTCGTCGGTCTTCAGCCAGGGCCCGCGCTCCAGGACGGTGACCTTGGCACCGCCGGCGGCCAGGTGGTAGGCGGCGATCGCGCCGCCGAAGCCGCTGCCGACGACCAGTACGTCGGTCTTCTCGATCGCGTCGCTCATGCGGGGCTCCCGGTGGGGGTGGTGTCGGGGTGGGGTTGGGCCAGCTGTCTGCCGTAGCCGGAGTTCTTGAAGCGCCACAGTCCGTCGGTGTCCGGCTGGGTGATGCCCATGGCCGTCAGACCGGGGTGGCCGTCCGCGAGGGCCTCGGCGGTGTGCAGGTGGGCCGCGGAGTCGAAGGCCATGTTGCAGAAGAGGGAGAGCAGGACCCAGAAGTCCTTCTCCGGGTGGCCGGGCGTGGTCAGTTCCTGGATGAGGTGGACTCGGTCGTCGTAGTCGAGGGAGACGAAGGGCGGCACGGTCGGGTCGAGGGTGATGCCGGCCTTCTCGGCGTAGTTGCGGGTGTGGCCGTTGACTCGGTCGGCCAGGTCCTCCAGACCGTCGTGGATACCGGTGGCGTCCCAGCGAAGGAGGTCGATGGCTCCGCAGACGACGGCGCCGCCGCCGGTGCTGACTCCGGCGATCGCCCGGTCACCGGGCCACCGCTTCTCGCCCGGGACGATGGTGTCCGCGTAGGCCTCGAGGGTGAGGGTGGTGTCGGGCCCGATGTCGACCCTGCGCTCGGGGATTCTTCTCACTGCGGGCAACTGGGCCTCCGGTCAGGTCATTTGGGGTTCCTGGTGGCGTGAGAAAAAGCTAGAAGTGCTAGGTCTTTTCAAACAACCAACCAGGTGGGTGTTCGCCCGAACACTGGTCCGCATACCCGACCCGCCAAAGTCGCGTTGTCCCCGCCGACGGGCTCCAGAAAAAAACAGGTCGTTCACTATGCTCTCTTCGGATGCGTTGTTCTCCGTGGCGTCCGGGCCCCTCTCCCGCAGTTCGAGGGAATCCGGGCACGTCTCGATCTCGCCGAGGGGGAAGGGGAGAGGTGAACAGCAACGACAGATCTCTGACGCTGCCCGCCAACTTCACTCACCGGGTGCGGATAGAGGCGCTCATGCCGGCCGATTCGCCCCGCCTGAACGGCGTCGACGAAAGTCACGTGCGCCGCCTCACCGACATCTACACCACGCTGCCCCCGATTCTCGTCCACCGCGGGACCATGCGGGTGGTCGACGGAATGCACCGGGTCGCCGCGGCCGCCGCTAACGGGCTCACGTCGGTGGAGGTGCAGTACTTCGACGGCGCGGACGAGGAAGCGTTTCTGCGGTCGGTGACGGCCAATATCGCGCACGGCCTGCCGCTGTCCGTGGCGGACCGCAAGGCGGCCGCCGAGCGCATACTGCGCTCCCGTTCCGACCTGTCCGACCGGGCCGTCGCCGCCTACACCGGGCTCGACGCGAAGACGGTCGCGACGCTCCGCCCGTGTTCGACCGCGGATTCTCCGCAGTCGAACATCCGGATCGGCGCCGACGGCCGCGCCCACCCGCTCGACCGCACGGCGGAGCGGATCCGGGCCGCCGAACTCATGACCCGCAGGCCGGATCTGCCGCTGCGGGCGATCGTCAAGGAGACCGGGCTGTCGCTGGGCACCGCCCACGACGTGCGCCAGCGGCTGCTGCGCGGCGAGGCCCCGGTGCCCACGGGCCGCCGGGCGCCCGCCCGGCGCGAGGCCGCGGAGACGGGGGACCGCCCCGAACCCCTGGCCGCCCCGTCGGCCACCGGCAACGGCGCCCCGGCGGCCGACGGGGGTCCCTCCGGATCGAACCGCACCCGCGGATCCCTGGAGACCCTGCGGCGGCTCGCCGGCGACCCGTCCCTGCGGCACTCCGAGTCCGGGCGCCAGTTCCTTCGCTGGCTGCACACCCACTTCATCGTCGACGAGGCCTGGCGCCAGCAGGCCGACGCGGTCCCTCCGCACTGCACGGGCACCGTCGCGGAACTGGCCCTCCAGTGCGCGGGCGCCTGGAAGCGGTTCGCCGAGGACCTCGACCGGCGGCGGCTGACCCACACGACGCCCGCTCCATCCCGGCACGCGGCCCCCGAATCTCGGCAGGGAGCATGATGCACAGACAGGGAGAAACGGTGACCACCACCGCGATCGAAGCCGCTGTCCTTCGAGTCATCGACGAAATGCATGCGAATCTCGGCCAGGAACTCACGATCGACGACATGGCCCGCACCGCCATGTTCAGCAAGTTCCATTTCACCCGCGTGTTCCGGGACGTGACAGGCACATCCCCCGGTCGCTTTCTCTCCGCCCTGCGTCTGCAGGAGGCGAAACGCCTGCTCCTCCAGACGGATTTCAGCGTCGCCGACATCAGCAGCCAGGTCGGATACAGCAGCGTCGGTACCTTCAGTTCCCGATTCAAGTCCTGCGTCGGCGTCTCACCGAGCATGTTCCGGGAATTGGACGGATTCACCACGGAAATCGGTCCGGACGAACAGAGCGAGCACTCCAGGGGTGCACTGCGCGGGCGCGTGCACCTGCCCCAGGACCGCGCGCCCGGTCACTGCTTCGTGGGCCTGTTCCCCACGCCCGTCCCGCAGGGGCGGCCGGTGCGCTGCGCGGTCCTGGACGGTCCCGGCTCCTTCGAGCTGCGTGACGTCCCGGCCGGCACCTGGCACGTGCTGGTGCACTCCGTGCCGTACGGCTACGAGCACATGCCGTCCGGCACCGGTGACCGTGACGTCGTCTCCGTGGGCAGCTACGGACCGGTGACCGCGCACGAGGACACCCTGCTGATGCCGGCCGAGATCGTCCTGCGCCCGCTGGACGCCCTGGACCCGCCGGTGCTGATGGCGCTGCTCGACCTGCGCGCCGACGCCATGGACCGCATCGCCGGCTGACCGCTCCAGGAACCGGCGAAGGGGCGGGCACGGAAATCCGTGCCCGCCCCTTCGCGCGTGGCCCGCGCGGTGCCCGCCTCAGTCCGCCGCCCGGATCGTCATCGGCAGTCCGCCCCGCATCCGCAGGGACATCATGGGCTCCGGGACGCCCGGGTGTCCGGGCACCACTGCCAGGTCGAGGTCCCGGGTGACGAGCGCGGTGACGAACACCGCCTCCATCATTCCGAGGTTGCTGCCCACGCAGAACCGCGGCCCGGCGCCGAAGGGGATGTAGGCGTAGCGGTGCCGGTGCGCGACGCGCGCGGGGTCGAAGCGGCCCGGGTCGAACCGCTCGGGGTCCTCCCAGAGGTCCGGATGGCGGTGCAGGGTGTAGGGGCACACCAGCACATCGGCCTTGGCGGGCACGTCGAACCCGCCGACCTGGTCGGGTCCCTGGGCGATGCGCGGCAGGATCCACACCGGCGGATACAGCCGCATGGCCTCCTGCACGACCTGCGTGGTGTACGTCAGCTTGTGCAGGTCCTCGGCGTCCGGCAGGCGGCCGCCGGCCAGCACGCCCCGCGCCTCCTCGCGCACAAGGTCGCGTACGTGGGGGTGGCGGGCGAGCAGCAGCAGGGTCCAGCCGAGCGTGCTGGCCGTGGTCTCGTGGCCGGCCAGCAGCAGCGTGACCAGTTCCTCCTGGAGCAGCCGGCGGCCGAGGGCGGCGTCCTCGCGCGCGCGGGCGGCGAGGATCATCCGGGCGAACGCGTCGTCGGCGCCGTCCCCGTCGGTGAGGCGGGCACTGCGGTCGGCGACCAGTTCGTCGACGATCCGGGTGAGTTCCCGGCGCGCCGCGCGGAACCGGCGCTGGGTGCCGAACGGCACCCAGGTCGGTACCAGGCCCTGGCTGACCATGTCGAACATGGCCTGGTCCTGGACGGCCTCGAAGGCGTGCTCGATACCGCCGTGCCCGTCGAGGGGGGTGTCCATGAGGGTGCGGCCGAGGACACCGAGGGTGAGCCCGGTGACCTCGTTCAGCACGTCGACGGGAGTGTCCCCGGCCCGCCGGCGCAGCAGTTCCACCAGCTTGGCGGACTCTTCGGCGACGGCTCCGGCCTGGGCGGCGATCCGCCCGGGCTTGAACGCGGGCTGCACGTTGCGGCGCTGGGCGCGCCACAGCTCGCCCTCGCTGGTGAGCAGGCCGTCGCCGAGCACCTTGCGGGACTCCACCAGGCCGATGCCCTTGTGGTAGTTGGCGGCGTTGTCGGCCAGCACGTGCTTGGCGTAGTCCGGCCGGTTGAAGATGTACAGCTTCTTCGGGCCCATGGAGACGCGGACGGCGTCGGAGAGGTCGGCTGCGTCCCGCATCATGCCGAGCCGGTCGACCGCGAGCTTGCGCAGCAGTCCGGGCAGCCGCCACACGGGCGGCCCGGGCGGGTGGACGCTCATGCGCGCTCCCCTTCCGCGGGCCCGGCCAGCCGCCGGAAGCGGCCGTGGTGGAAGACCAGCGGCTCGCGGTCCGGCACGGCGTCCAGGGCGAGCACCCGGCCAAGGTGGACCGTGTGGTCGCCGCCGTCGTACGCCCGCCAGCGGGCGCACTCGAAGTGGGCAGCCGCACCGGCGATCAGCGGGGCGCCGCTGGCCGGCCCGGGCAGCCAGTCCATGGCGTCGAACTGTGCGGCGCCCACGGGCCGGGAGCGGTCGGCGAAGTGCCGGGCAACGTCCTCCTGCCCGGCACCGAGGACCGACACCGCGAAGGTGTCGGTCCCGGCGAGGACCCGGTTCATGACGGCGTCGTTGCCGACGCACAACAGCACCAGGGCCGGATCCAGCGACACCGAGGTGAAGGAGTTGGCGGTCATGCCGCGCGGGCTGGTCCCGCCGACGGTCACGACCGTCACTCCGGTGGCGAAGGACCCGAAGGCCCGCCGCAGCCGCGCGGGATCGCCGGTGACGGCGTCCCGCGGCGGCGCGGCGGCCAGGGTGCTCATGCCGCCCGCCCCGTCAGCGCCCGGCCTTGGGCGGAGTACGGCTCGAGGGCGTGGGCCAGTGCCTCGGGGATGAGCGAGGGCACCGTGTTGGTGTTCGGGCCGCGCATGCACGCGATCCGCTGGCGGCCGCGGGCGATCAGGACTTCCGCGCCGCCGGTCACCTTGACGTAGTCGAAGGTGAACTCCAGCTGAGTCTGGCCGAGTTCGGCCAGCCGCATCCGGATGGACAGCTCGTCGAAGGCGGTGATCTCGGCGAAGAACTCGCAGTCCACCTTCAGCGTGAACAGCTTCAGGTCGTCCTGGACGTCGGCCAGCACCGCCGGCGCCTTCTGCTGCAGGAACAGCTCGCGGCACCGGCCCTGCCAGCGCAGGTAGTTCACGTAGTACACGTTGCCGACGAGGTTGGTCTCCTCGAAGCCGACCGTGTGCCGGTACTCGAAGTAGTCGTCCGCCATGGTCTAGGCCCTCCCTTCGGTGAGTTGAGTCTCGTGCGTGAGGAATGCGAAGACCGCCGGCTCCAGGGCGTCGCGCAGCGCGGTGACGAACGTCGCGATCCGCAGGTCGCCGGCGGCGAAGACCACCCAGGCGTCCTTGCGGCGCGGCAGCACCGTCAGCGGCGCGCCGGCCATGATGCCGGCCTTCCGCAGGCACTCCACGGCGCCCCACACCCGGGTGGCCGCGGTGTCCGGCGCCTCGCCCGTCTCCCGGGCGACCAGTTCGGCGACGGCGGCGTGCTCACCGAGCAGCCCGCGCCACTCGTCGGCCGAGCGCATGCTGACCGCCTCGATGTCGCAGGCGACCTCGGTGTCGGAGACGGCGCTGAGGGTGACCCCGAGGCCGTGGGCCGCCGACATCGACATGTGCCGGGCCGGCTCCAGTTCCGGCCGCCCGTCCGGGCGGTGCCGGACCGCGACGGGGCTGCCCAGGGCGCGGGCCGCCGCGTCCGCGGTGAAGCTGCGGCGCTGGGCCACGGAGCCGGCGGGGGTCTCCCCGTGCGGCTCGACGGCGACGGCGATCCGGCTGCCGACGACGTCCTCCAGGGAGCGCTCCAGGTACGGGCCGAGCAGCGGGGCGACCCACGGCCCGGAGCCGTCGGTCTTGCGCACGGCGTGCAGGGTGAGGCCGTCCCAGCGTTCGACGACGGTGCCGTGCTCGTCGCGCACCGCGATGTCGTACACGTAGGTGTCGCCGTCGCGGCTGCGTTCGACGGCCGTGTACCGCAGCCGGTCGGGCACGTGGTCGCCGGAGCCGAGCGCGTGGATCCGTTCCACGCCGGACGGCAGCAGGGTGGCGTCCGGGACGCACACCTGGTTGCCGTGCATGAGCGCGTCGCGCATGCCGGGGTCGGCGAGCAGCAGCTCACCGGGCAGGAATCCGGCGAACCAGCCCTCGGGCCGCTGCTGCACGGTGACTTCGGCGTCCACGTGCCGGGCGGCGGCCCGGTGGAAACGGCGCAGCCGCTGGAAGCGGGCGCCCTGGAACAGGACGCTGCCGTACAGGTCGGCGGCCGGGTCCAGGGGGACGACCGGGGTGTCCTCGGGCACCTGCAGCGGCGGGCCGTCGGGCGCCGCCGCCGCGTTGAACAGCAGCCGGGCGCGGAAGTGCTCGGCGACGAAGCCGGTGTCCTCGGCGTGGATGGCGACGTCGACGGCGTCGGGGCCGGTGACGGTCGCCGCGATCCGGATCCGGGTGCTGCCGTTCGGCGGTACGACGATGGGACGCAGGAACTTCGCGCCCTCGATGACGGGTGCGCCGGTGTTCCCGGTGACCGCGGAGGCGACCTGGGTCATGGCTTCCATGCCGATGACGGCGGGCAGGAGCAGGTTGCCGTCGAGCAGGTGGTCGGACAGGTAGGGGTCGGTGCCAGCGTTCAGCTCGACCTCCGTGACCAGCTCGACGCCGTGGTAGCGCACCAGCGGGTTGCCGGTGAAGCGCAGCATCGGCAGGGCGGGCAGGTCGCGGCGGACGGTGTCGATGCCCTCGGTGCGGCCGCTGACGACCGTGACGACGGGCGCGTCCGGGTCCTCGATCAGGCGCAGCAGGATGTCCACGCCCTGGTCCGGGGAGACCGGGGTGATGCCCTCGCGGGAGAGGGTCTCGACGACGGAGAGCTTCTCGCCCATGCCGACGCCCGACCACACCGACCATTCCACGCAGCGGGCGCGCATGTTCGGGTGGGTGCGGGCGACCTCCTCGGTGAGGTCGGCCAGCCACTCGTTGGCGGTGGCGTAGTGGGCCTCTCCGCGCAGACCGGCCCGGCCGATGATGCTGCCGAAGGTGACCAGCAGCTTCAGGCCGTCGGCGCCCACCGTGTCTAGGACGGTGCGCAGTCCGTCGACCTTGGGGGCGAAGGTCCGTTCGAAGTCCTGCGGGGTGAGCCGCCCGAGCGCGTTCGGCTCGTTGCGTCCGGCGCCGTGCAGCAGGCCGGTGATCGCGCCCAGTTCCTGCGTCAGTTCGGCCACGGCGGCGGTGACCTGCTCGGGGGCGGTGACGTCGGCGCGCGCGTAGTGCACGCGGACTCCGTCGGCACGCATCCGCTCCAGGTTCTCGGCGAGTTCGGGGTCCTGGGCCGGGTCGGACCGGCCGAGGACGGCGAGCTTGGCGCCGGTGCGCTGGGCCACGGCCAGCGCGCACTCGGCGGAGATGCCCTTGCCGCCGCCGGTCACCAGCAGGACGTCGGAGGCGTCCAGCGGGGACTCGGTGCGCTGCGCCGCCACGGGCAGGGCCCGCAGGGTCGGCACCCGGCGCGCGCCGGCGTCGTCGTAGTGGACCTCGGCGAACCGGGTGGTCGCCGCGACCTCGGCCACGACGCGTTCCACCACGTCCGGCACCGCCGGGGTGTGGACGACGGTGGTCCGCAGGTACGTCGCCTCCTGGTGCAGCGTCTTGACCAGGCCGGCGGCGCCGCGCCCGTCCTGGACGAGGACGAAGCGCCGTGCGCGGTCCCCGGCGAGGGCGCTGTGCGCGGCGGCCAGCACCCGGTCCACCTCCTGGCGGCCGCAGCCCTTGGCCAGTACGGCGAGGACACCGGCGCCGACACCGGCGCCCGCGAGTTCCCGGCGCAGCCGTTCGGCGTACGGGTGGCCGTCGGTGGCGAAGAGTTCCCAGTCGCCGTCGGTGCCGTCGGCGGCCGCGTGCGGCCGGGCGACCTCGTCGAGGTCGACGGCGAAGGGACGGGCCCAGGGGGCCGCGCCCGCGACGACGGGGGTGTCGCTCTCCACGGTGCCGCCGGTGCTGACCAGGGTGTCCAGCGCCTCGGCGAGTTCGGCGAGGGTGGCGGTGGCGAAGTTGGTCGGCACCTGTGCGGCGGCGATCCCGAGGCGGGACGCCGCCTGGTTGACGATCTGACCGACCGTGATCGAGCTCATGTGGAGGTCGTCCAGGAGCCGGCTGTCGGGGTCGACCAGTTCGGCGGGCAGTTCGGCGCGCTCGGCGACGAGGGCGCGCAGCACCCCCAGCGCGTCGGCGCCGGTGTCGGCCGTTTCCTCGGCAGCCGTGGCGTCCACGGCCGCCGTGGCCGGTGCCGCTGTCGTGCCCGCGGTCCGCGTGGCCGGTCCCGTCGGAACGGCGGAGGCGGCGGGGGCCGGACGGCGCACGGCCGCCGGCACCCCCTCGCGCGGCGCCTGCTCACAGGGGTTGGCGAGGAAGGAGAACTCCTGCCCGACCTCCAGGGGCCGGATGAGCCGGTCCTCGAAGAGCCGCTCCAGAGCGAGGGGCGCTCCCGCGACGAACGCGGCTCCGGCGACGGCCAGGACCCCGCGCAGCGACTCGTCGTCGGTGTTGAGGGCGACGGCGGGGATGCCGGTGGCGGCCTGGGCGAGGCCGGTGAGGACCCGTCCGGGGCCGACCTCGACGAACAGGTCGACGTGACGGGCGGCCTCGCGCACCGCCTGCGTGAAGCGGACGGGGCCGGTGATCTGCGCGGTGAGCAGCGCGGCCAGGTCCGTCTCCTGGGTCAGCCCCTCGCCGGTGACGGTGGAGATGACCGGCGCGGAGGGGGCGCCGAGGCGGGCGGTGGCCAGCCAGTCGCCGAACGTCGCGGCGGAGCCGGCGACGAGTGGCGAGTGGAAGGCGTGCGAGACCTTGAGGGGGATGCAGGCGACGCTGGCGCGCTCGGCGCGGCGCCCCACCTCCTCGATGTCCGCGGGTGAACCGGCGACGACGGTCTGCTCCGGGCCGTTGTACCCGGAGATGACGGCGTCGAGGCCGGCGAGGAGTTCCTCGGCCTGCTCGGGTGCGGTTGCGAGCGAGGCCATCGTGCCCGGGTCGCCGTGCTGGGCCATGGCCCGGCCGCGTACCCGTGCCGCTTCGAGGAGCGTCTCCTCGTCGAGGGCCTGCGCCCAGTGCAGGGCGGACAGTTCGCCGAGGCTGTGGCCGACGGCGACGGACGCCTCCAGCCGCAGGGTGTCGAGGACGCGCAGGCCCGCGGCGGAGCCGGTGGCGATGCGCGGCTGGGCCACGTCGGTGGCGACCATGTCGCCGGTGGTGGGCAGTGCGGCCCGGGCGAAGACCTCGGCTGCCTCGGGGAAGCGACGGCTCAGCGCCCCTCCGCCGGCGCCGTGACCGGAGCCCTGGCCCGGGAAGAGGAAGCCGATCCGGGCGCGTCCGTCCGCCCGGCCGAGGAAGCCTCGGCCGTCGGCGGCTGTGTACGACGTCTCTCCCGTCTCCAGCAGGCCGGCGAGGTGGGTGAGGCGGCGCTCGGCGTCCTCCGGGGAGGAGACGACGACGGCCGCGCGGTACGGCAGCCCGCGCAGCTCCCGCTGGAGCGTGGCGGCGAGGTCGGCGACCTGGCCGTAGGAGACCTGGGCGGCGAAGGCGGCGACCTCGGTCAGCCGCGCGCGCAGCGACTTCGGGGACTCACCGTCCAGGACGAGGAGCTCGCAGTCCTGCGAGGCGTTCGCGAGGGTGGCGGAGCGCCTGCTGGGGGCCGTGCGCCGCCGCCCGGCGGGCTCGTCGAGGACGATGTGGGTGTTGATGCCGCCGAAGCCCATGGCGGTGACGCCGGCTCGGCGCGGCGCGTCCTCGGGCCAGGCCTCGGCCTTGCGCAGCGCTGTGAGGTTGGCCTGGTCGTCGGCGAGCAGTTCGTGCGGGTCGACGGTGCCGATGGCCGGCGGGAGGGTCTGGTGGTCGACGGCCATGGCCGCCTTGATCAGACCGGCGACGCCGGCGGCGGCCTTGGTGTGGCCGATCATGCCCTTGATGGAGGTGATGGCCGCGCGCGGCGCGTCGGGGTCGGCCTCGCGGCGGGCGCCCATGAGGGCGGTCAGCTCGGTGGCGTCGCCGACGGCGGTGCCGGTGCCGTGGCCCTCGAAGAGCCGGACGGTCTCGATGCCGAACCCGGCCCGGTCGTAGGCCCGCTTGAGGGCGAGCTGGTATCCGCTGACCTCGGGGCGGGTGATGCCGCCCTGGCCGTCGGAGGAGACGCCCCAGCCCGCGATGGTCGCGTAGACGCGGTGGCCGGCGGCGAGGGCGTCCTCCTCGCGCATCAGGACGATCATGCCGCAGCCCTCGCCCGGCCAGAAGCCGTTGGAGCCGCGGTCGTACAGGCGCATCTCGCCCTTGGCGAGCGCGCCGGTCTTGGCGAAGCCGATGATCTCGAAGGGGTCGATCGACAGGTCGACGCCGCCGGCGACGGCGACGTCGATGTCACCGTTGACCAGCGCGGTGCCCGCGGTGGTGACCGAGAGCAGCGAGGAGGAGCAGGCGCCGTCGACGGTGTAGCCGCCGCCGTTGAGGTCGAAGTGGTTGCAGATCCGGCCGGCGATGGTGTTGGCGAGTCCGCCGGCGAGGGTGTCCTCGTCGATGGCCGGGAACGGCTCCTTGTAGGCGGTCTCGACGTCGCCGAGGAAGTGGGCGATGCGGTCGTCGTCCCAGTCCTGTTCGCCCTTGAGGGCGGCGGCCAGCACCCGCCGTACGTACGGCCAGCGCAGCCGCATCACGTTGGCGCGTGAGAACTCGCCGGTGAGGGTGTTGCCGACGACGACGCCGGTGCGTTCGCGGGGCAGGCCCTCGCCGGCCGGGAACCCGGCGTCGGCGAGGGCGCGTCCTGCGGTGTCCAGGGCGAGCCAGTGGGTCAGGTCGGTGGAGCGGAAGGTGCTGCCGGCGATGCGGTGGGCGATCCTGTCGAACTCGTAGCCTTCGATGACCGCGGCGTTGCGGGCGTAGAAGGTGTCGGGTGTGGTCGGGTCCGCGTCCCAGTAGTCGTCCAGGTTCATGCGGACGTCGGGCAGGCGGCGGAACGCGCGTCGTCCGGCGACGGCGTTGTCCCACAGCTGCTTGGGGTCGGTTGCGTCGGGATAGCGGCAGGCCATGCCGACGATGGCGATTCTGGTCATGCGACCACCGGTGTCCTCAGGGTCTCGGCCTCGGCGTCGGCCGGGGCGGGGCAGGAGCAGGCACCCTCCGGGCAGGCGCACGCGGCGGCCTCGGCGTCGGCCGGGGCGGGGCACGCGCAGGCGCCTTCGGGGCAGGTGCAGGCGGCGGTGTCGGCGGCCTTCTGGGCGACGGCGTCGGCCTGGGCGACGGACCGGGTGACGGCGGCGAGCGCGAGGGCCTCCTCGGCCCGTTTGCGCGCCACGATGTCGGCGGTCCACAGGAAGGTGCCGCGGATGCCGCATGCGAGGGCGGTTGCGAAGAACAGGCCGTAGGCGATGCCCAGCGCGGTCACCACGCCGTACAGGGTGGCGACACCGCTGCCGAAGGCGATCTGGCCCCACTTGGAGGACGGCGTCGTGCCCGGGTCGGTGATCATGTAGTTCGTGAAGAGCACGAACGCCACGCCGGTCATCATGGCGAGGCCCGCGGGGATGGAGGTGTCGAACAGCAGGCCGCGGACGATCGCCTGGAGGGCGAAGCCGCCGAGCCAGGCGAGGATCAGCCACATCCGCTCGGTGAGCTTGGCGTTCAGCATGGTGCCGAGCGAGAGGATGATGGCCGGCACGAGCCAGTCGAAGCCGCCGTCGAGGTACTCGGTGAACTGGTACGGCGGCGCGATGGACGCCCACGGGAAGAGCACCAGGATGACGGCGATGCCGAAGTTCGACGGGTTCATGAAGTGCCGCATGCGGCCCTTGACCGGGGCGCGCAGCACCCACTTGGTGCCGACGGCGACGATGACGCCGAACATCATGACCCACACGATGTCGTTGACGTACGACAGCATGTTCACCGCGAGACCGGTGATGTGGGCCGGGTAGAGGAACTCCATGACGCCGCGGGGGCCGTTGCCGCGGAAGCGTGCCGTGCGGCCCTCGGCGCGGGCGCCGATGATCTCCAGGACGATCTCGAGCGAGTAGGCGGTGGCCAGAGCGATCAGCGGCCAGGTCCAGGGCTGCTCGAAGCCCAGCACCGTGTATCCGAAGATGTTCAGGACGGAGATGGAGATCGCGAACCGGCGCAGGGCCGTGACGACCTTCGGGTTGTGGCGTGGTGCGTTGGTCTGGGGGGACATGGTCACTTCTCCTTGGCCAGGTCGCCGAGTTCGATGCTGTGCCGGCCCGGCTTCAGCGTCAGTTCCTGCTCGTGGACGTCACCGCCCCGGTCGCGCCAGGTGATCTGGGTGGGCAGCGGGCCCTTGATCCCCTTGCCGAGGCCGATGTGGATGTCGGTGCTGCGCTTGCCGGAGTGGCCGCCGCCGCCGTCGATGCGGTCGACGCGCTTGGTGCCGTCGGGCAGCTGGACGCAGACCTCGGCGCCCACGACGGGGGCGCCGTCGGGGTGGGTGAGCGTCAGGCCCAGGTAGGCGCCGGTGTGCCGGCTCACGTTGTGGTAGAAGACCGGCTCGCCCCACTGGCGGGCCACCGCCAGGTCCAGGCGGCCGTCACCGTCGACGTCGGCGGTGGCGAGGCCGCGGGTGGGCATCGGCTCGCCGATGCCGAGGGCCTCGGACAGGTTGACGTACTTGCCGGTCGCGGGGTTCTTGGCGTAGAAGCGCATGCGCTGGTTGCCGGCCAGGTCGTCGCCGTGGCGGACGTTGGGCCACCACTGCGGGTTGGCCACGAGGGCGTCGTTGGCGGTGGCGAGTTCCTGGAGCTGCGGCCAGCGGTTGGTCTTGCCCTTGACGAAGCCGTTGGCCTGGGTGATCTCCAGGTCGCCGTTGTTGTCGAAGTCGCCCATCTTCACGTCCCAGCCCCAGCCGGACCAGGCGAGGTTGAGACCGGAGGACTTGTCCTTGAACGGCGCTTCGCCCTTCTGGAAGCTCTTGCGCAGGTCGGCCTTGCTCTTGGCCTGGTCGAAGAAGGCGAAGTTCGACTCCTGGATACCGAACGACGTCGTGATGTTGCTGACGAACATGTCGTACAGGCCGTCGTGGTCCAGGTCGCCGAAGTCGACGCCCATGCCCTTGAACGAGCTGCGGCCCAGTTCCTTGGACTTGGGCACGCTGCCGCTGTGCACGGCCTTGACCTGGGCGAACTTGATCGTGCCCGGCTTGGATTCGTTGTACAGCAGCGCGGAGGTGCCGAAGTCGTGGGCGAGGAACATCTCCGGCAGGTGGTCGCCGTCCAGGTCGGCCGCGGAGGCGCCGAGCGTCCAGCCGTGGTTGATGCCCTGCGGGATGGCGTCGTCGACCTTCTCGTAGCCGTTCTTCGTCCAGCGGAAGAAGTGGCCGCCGCCGCCGTTGGTGGCGTGCGACAGCGAGGCGTTCATGGTGACGTCGCCGTCCTTGGTCGGGTCCAGGACGGGGCTGTCGGGGAAGTAGTTGCCGATGAAGATGTCGGCGTGGCCGTCACCGTCGTAGTCGGCGACGGCGGCGGCGTTGGAGTTCCACATCGGGCCGGTGTACTTCGCGCCGGACTTGCCGGGCAGCAGCTCGGTCGGCCGGAAGGAACGGGCCGTCAGCGGCTGCCCCTTGTGGGCCTGGTTCACGAAGATGACCGGGGTGCGGCCCCAGTAGTAGACGAGGAGGTCGATCTTGCCGTCCTCGTTGTAGTCGCCGGGCACACAGCCCATGGGCGCCATCGTCCTGCTGGTGCCGAGCGGCGCCGGGTTCAGCGCGAACGGCGCGTAGGCGTCCTTGCGCGTCGGCGCCGGGGTGACGAAGGCCTGGTCGATGCGCGGGTCGACGACGCACAGGTCGTTGGACAGCCCGTCCCCGTCCATGTCGTTGACGGCGATACCCGCACCGACCGAGGAGATCCACGCGGCGATGTGCTTGTACGCCTTGTTGACCTGCCGGATCTCCTGCTTCTTGAATCCGGCGGGCTCGGCGATGGACATCGGCTCGAACGAGTAATTCTTTGCCAGGCTGTCGACCTCGGCGGCCGAGGACTCAGGCAGCCGGACACCGTAGAAAGTGCCCACCATCAGGGCCAGGGCGACTATTCCCGGTGAATTTCTGCGAATCCAGTTCTTTGCGACCGTCACTGGTCAGCACCTTTCGAAACGAGCGACGAGGAAGCGAGTTGCGCGGCGATGTCGTGGCGCCATGCCTCGTAGGCCGGGAACGGGCCGGCGGACTCGGGCGTACGGGGCCGGGTGTCACGGCACACCTGCGCGGCACCCTCGGCCGTCGTGCCGCACACCACGCGGGCCGCGAGGTGGGTGTGGTCGATGACCGTGCCGGCCTTGATCCGCGCCTCGGTGGCGAACGCGGACCCCTGGGCGAGCGCCCAGCGGTGCTCGCCCGCGCCCTCGACGAAGCGGGCGAGTTCGTCCTCGCCGACGCTGCCGGCGTAGGCGCAGGCGAGGCCGGCGCCCGCGTAGAGGTCGGAGTGCCGGTGCTCGGGGTAGGCGCGGATCAGGCCGGTGACGACGTCGGGGTCGGTGCCGCCGACGAACCACAGGGCGCGGCCGATGCCCTGGTCGATGGCGTTGGCCGTGTAGTGGTTGTGACCGCCGCGCCAGCGGAAGGGGTGCTGCACGTGCGGGGTGCGCACGTACGCGCCGGTCTTGAAGTACGCCTGGTGGAATCCGTAGCCGTCCAGTGCCAGCCAGCGCAGCAGCGGGTCGGTGGAACGGATGTCGGGCCACAGCGGCTTGGGCAGGCGGGCCATCGCCCAGCCGATGCCGACGTAGATCATGTAGTCGTGGTCGCGGCCCCGGCCGGCCAGCAGCCCCTGGAGCCGGCCGCCGTGTCCGGGCAGCGAGTCGTACACCGCCGCTCCCATGCCGGCGCCCTCGTAGGCGAAGCCGCGCATGTCCCGCGGGACGGTCTCCAGCAGTTCCTCGGCCTCGGCGGGCGAACCCGCCTCCACCGCGTAGGCGTACCCCTTGAGGAACACCTCACCGATGTACTCAAGGCGTTGCTTTGCTTCCGCGTTCTTCACATGAAAACCGCGCACCTCCATGGTCGTCTCGGAAACCGGAGGTGTGAGCAATCGGCGCCTGAAAGCGCCAAAGAAACTGGACACAGCAGTGAACCGCCCCTCTCGAATCCCTTGAATCCCCCAGCGAATCGAATGTAGTCAGGGGCCTCGGAGGGGCGTCTACTTCAGATGTGCTCAAACAACGGCGGCGCTCAGTTGCCGGCGCACATTGCGGCGCCATACCTCGTAGGCCGGTCCGGTCCCGTCCTCGGGGGCGGTGGCCGCGCAGTCGTCGGCGAGGCGCGCGACGGCCTCGACGGTGCGCCCGGTGAACGCGTGCACCGCGGCGCTGCTGTGCTCGGGGACGTACCCGGAGTGGTGGCGGGCCTTGGCGGCGAACACGGCGCCCTGCGCGAGGTGCCCGGCGAGGTCGCCCGCCTCCGTGTGCAGTGCGCTCAGGCCGGCCGCCGTCGTGCCGCCCGCGAAGGTCGAGGCGAGGCCGACACCGCTCCACAGGTCGGCCCTGCGGTCGCCGGCGAACGCCCGTACGGCCGCGGACACGTTGCCCACGTGGCCGCCGTGGATGAACCACAGCGCGCGGCCGACACCCTGGTCGAAGGCGCGCTGCCAGTAGTCGGGGGCGCCGTCCCAGGCGTAGGGGGTGTCGAGGCGCTGTCCGTCCACCCAGGTGCGGGTGTCGAAGTAGGCGCGGTCGAAGCCGTAGCCGTCGACGCACAGCCAGCTCATCGCCGGGTACAGGTCGGGCTCGTCCAGGTCCGGGACGAGCTTCTTCCACAGCGGCCTGGGCAGTTTGGCCATGGCGAAGCCGATGCCGATGTAGTTGAGGAAGATGTGCGGCCTGCCGCCGCCGCGCAGCAGATCGGCGGTGCGGTGACCCTTGGGGCCCATCGTGTCGCGGATCGCGCAGGCCATGGTGGCGCCCTCGTAGGCGAAGCCCCGGTTGAGCGGGTCGACGAGCGCCAGCCGGCGCTCGGTGGTGGCGGTGTCGCGGTCCTCGATGCCCCATTCGAAGCCGGTCACCACCGCCTGCGGTACGGCCTCCAACTGACGTGTGTGGTCGGTGGGTTCCACGCGGAATCCTCGCCGCGCGAAGCCGACCTCGTCCAGGGACGGAGCCATGATGAGCCTGCGCAGCGCTCCCAATGCCGGCACGGACGCCTCCTCGTAAGCGCCGCTCCCTTACCGGCGGCGGGGCTGCCATGGTCATCGTCCCGGCGGCGGTGAGGCATCTTCGTCCGTGCGCTGTGCGCCGCGGTCAGCGGAGGCGGCGCACATCCACCTCTTCGTCGTGCACGGCGCGCCCGCAGTGCGAGCAGTGCAGTTCGACCTCGACGCGGCCCTCGCAGCCGAGGTGGTCGGCGCGCCTGGGCGGGCCCAGTTCCTGCGGCAGGTTGCGGTCCCCCCACTGCATCAGGGCGACGACCGCCCGGGTCAGGTCCCGGCCCGCCGGGGTGAGCCGGTACTCGTGGCGTACCGGCTTGTCCTGGTAGGGCACCCGTTCCATGATGCCCTGCTCGACCAGGCGGTTCAGCCGCGAGGAGAGCACGTTGCGTGCGATGTCCAGGTGGGACAGGAACTGGTCGAAGCGCGTGGTGCCGAGGAGCGCCGAACGGACGATCAGAAGGGTCCAGCGCTCGCCGACGACCTCGAGGGAACGGGCGAGACTGCAGTCCTGTCCCTCGTACGTGTGTCTCAGCATGCGATCACTCTAGGCAGGGTGAGTTGCGTGAAGGTACCCGACTTGGCGAAGCCGTTGCGAGTCGGCCGGGATGTTCAGGCCGCCATGAGCATGCGCTGACCGCCGCCGGTGGGACGCTGGTCGAAGCTGCTGTAGGCGTACGCGGCGGAGACCAGCGTCATGTGGTGGTGCCAGCCGGGGTAGGAGCGCCCCTCGAAGTCGAGCAGTCCGAACCCGTCCGACAGGGTGCGCACGGACCTCTCCGCCTGGGCGAGCGTCCGGGTCAGGGCGAGCACCGACTCCATGCGGGTGTGGGTGAGGCTGGTCAGATACATCTGGACGGGGCGCCGCCCGCCCTCTGGACGGACGGCGAAGAGGCGGTACGTGCGGTCGATGCGCTCGCCGCTCTGTCCCGCCCTGGGCAGTCGTACGAAGGCGGACATGACGGTGGTGTGCCGTCCGCGCCCGTCCCAGGGGGCCACGCTCTCCATCCGGGTGAGGGTGCCCGCGTCGAACTCGAACAGGCTGCGGGCCGCGAGCACCAGGCCTTGCCCGTCCTCGCCGTTCGGGCTCTGCATGCGCAGGCGCCGGCCGACGGCGACTTGGAGCCGGTCGGGGATGGCCACCACGAAGTCCCGTCCGCGCAGCGCGAGTCCGTGGATCAGGGAGGTCGCGTGCGTCCCGCCGGCGGCCTCCAGGTCGGCGACGACCGGCAGGGGTGCGGTGCGGCTGTTGCCGGCGAGGGTGTCGACGAGGTCGAGGGCGTGCTGCTCGACGGAGCGGGGGCCCACCTCGGCGGGGATCTTGGTCCGGACGCGGCGCTCGTGGTCCTTCACCCAGGAACCGGGAAGCAGCAGGCGCCAGTCGACCGGCACGGCCCGTTCGTAGGAGGACAGGAACATCCCGATGCCGACCTGGCAGGTCACCGAGCGGCCGGTGGAGGCCAGGAAGCGGCGGTGCACACCGCAGGAGTGCTCGCCGCGCTTGCGCAGCATGGCCGGGGTGATCACGCAGGCACGCGGGGCCAGTCGCGGCTCGACCCAGCGGGTGAGTTCCGCCCGGACCGGCATCCAGTCCCACGGGCTGGCGCTGACGAACTGGTGCAGCGACTGCGAGGCGGCGGGCGACGCCGAGACGGCCGCGGCGAGCCGCCGGACCGTCTTCTTGCCCTCAGTGACGAGCAGTCCCTCCACGTAGGCCTGCGCCCAGCGCCTCTGGTCGCTGCGCGGCAGGCACTCGAAGACACTCTCCGCGAACACCGGTAGCGAGGCCTGTGAAGCCATCAAAGCGTGCGTGACCATGGCAAGTTCCCTCCCTGACATCGGCCGGCGACTGCTGGCCACGCTAAAATAATAGCGAACGCCCTCTTTTTTTCACGACTAAGGAGAGTTGCCGGATGCACTTCGCCAAGTCGGTCCTCGCCGGGCCTCGCGACACGGTCGTCGCGCCGACTCCGCGGGAGCGCCCTGTCTCGGGCTACGGCGTGCGCGGCAGTAGCGCTGACCTGCGCGGCAGTCCACACGCCGGCCTCGGCCGCCATCTCGCGCAGCTTGGGCAACTCCGGGTTGCCAGGAATCGCGAGGTGGCGCAAAGGTGGTGGTCTGAGGCGATCTTCGACTCGGCTACGGACAGCACGGCCGTGCGCTGCCCGGGGAGTACGCCCGCGTGCACTCCGGCGGCCTGCAGCCCTCTTCGGGAGACGGCATGGTGAAGCAGGAGCGGGCCATGCGTACGCGCGAGGCCCTGGTCAGAGCGGCGGCGTCGGAGTTCGACCGTGCCGGCTACGAAGGCACGTCACTGTCGCGCATCAGCAAGTCGGTCGGCGTGTCCATAGGCGCCGTCACCTTCCATTTCTCGTCCAAGAGCGAACTGGCCGACGCGGTCCAGCAGGCCGGGCGGTCGGTGACCCGGACGGCGGTGGAGGGTGTTCTCGCCGAACCCCGCTCGGCGCTGCGCGTGGTGGTCGATCTGACGCTGATACTGGCCCAGTTGATGGAGCGGGAGCCTTCCGTCCGGGCCGCCATCCGCCTCAGCCGCGAGCGTCCGGACGCCGTCCCGTGGTCCGAGGTCTGGCTGCCGACGGTGCGCCGGCTCCTCGACGAGGCACATGAAACCGGTCAACTTCGTGCAGCCGCCCTGCCGGCGGACGTCACGACGCTGGTGGAGTACCTGACCAGCGGTGCGGAGGCCTATCTGCGCAGCCGTATGGGCTCGGACATGGCTTTCGAGAGCGCGGTGGCCCAGCTCAAGCGGCTCTGGCACGTGGCCATCGCGGGCGTGGCGGTCGACACGGGGGCCCACGCGGCCGGCGGCCCCGCGGCCGCCATCACCGAGGAGCCGGTCCTCCTCGGCCCGTCAGCCGTGGTGGTCGGGGACGGGCGCCAGTAGGGAGCGGTACCACGGTGCGGCCCCCGGCACCCGGGACAGCGGACCGGGACCGGGGTCGCATGCCGCCCTGCGCCAGATCTCGCGGCTGTCGTACCAGTGGTCGCGGGCCACCAGAGCGAGCTGGCGCTCGTTCAGCCGACAGGGCGACGCCCGCAGAAGGGACCGGCACTCGTCCCAGGCCAGTTCCGCCGACACCGCCGGCAGGCCGAGGTGCCGGGTCAGAGCCGCCAGGAGGTCGCCGGTGGTCACCGGATCGGGATGGCTGGCGTGCCAGACGCGGGGCCCGGGCAGGGGGGCCACCGTGGCGATGTGCGCGATGAGACGCGAGAGGTCCTCCACGGCGACCATGGAGACACGCGCGCGGCCGCCGTTCCACAGGGCCGGTACCGCGGTGATGAGTTCGGCGAGAGCGGGTACGACCCACCGGTCCCCCCGCCCCAGCACGAGGCCGGGGCGCAGGACGCACGCTCCTGCCGCCAGGGCGTGCTTCTCACCGGCGAGCCGGGTGCGGCTCGGGACGGACAGGGGGGCGGGGACGACCTCGTCCACACCTATCCCCCGGTGCGGGCCCGGCCCGTAGACGGCCGCCGTGGACAGGTGCACGATCCGCTCCACCCCGGACCGGGCCGCCTCACGCATCAGCGCGGCGGTCCCGTGGACGTTGACCGCCGTGCTGTACGCCTCGTTGGAGCTCTGCGAGGCCGCGAGGTGCAGCAGCACATCGGCGCCGTCGCAGACGCCCCGCAGGCTGCCCGGCTCCTCCAGGTCGGCCGGCGTCCACTCGTCGGCCAGTCCCGCGGTACCGACGGGTAGCCGTCTGCCGACCACACAGACGTAGGCGGGCCCGCCGGCCTCGCCGCGTAACCGTGCCAGCTGGTGCAGCACCGCCGATCCGATGAACCCGGTGGCACCGGTCAGCACGACCCGCGTACGTCTCATGCCGCGAGTCTCGCGACGTCGGCGGGCAGTTTCACCCGGGCCCGGCCCTGCGGGGTGGCGATGGCCGGCAGGAAGTACCTCCACATGGAGACCAGGCGTTCGGGAAGGTCCACGTACCCGCTGGCGATGTTGGAGAAGACCTGCGTACCGGTGTAGGCGCCCACCAGCACGTTGGCGAACTCCCGTTCATCGACCTCGGGAAGCAGTTCGCCCTGCTCGCGCGCGGCACGCAGGTGGACGTACAGCTGCTCTACCCACTCCTGGTAGGCCGTGTCGTCGCGCGGCCCGAACTCACCCTGCTCGACGGCGAGTCGGACGCTGGCCCGGAACAGCACGTTGCTGACCAACTGATGGGCGGTGAAGAACGTCAGGTCCACAAGCCCCTGCAGGCCGAACCCTTCGGATGGATGTGCGACGAACTCCTGCTGGCTCGTCAGGACGGCATGCGCCAGCTCCCGCTTCGACTTGAAGTGGAAGTACATCCCGCCCTGCGTGACGTTGGCGCGACTCATGATCTTGCTGATGCTCGCGCCGCTGTATCCGAACTCGTCGAAGATCTCGGCGGCCGCAGTCAGGATCGCGTCTCGCGTCCTTACTGCCCTCTCTTGCTTCGGCTCGCCCATTGCTGGTCCCGACTCTCTCGACAAAAAAAACGAACACCCTTATTTTACAGGTCGGGCCCCTCGACCGATAGAGGAGGGGCTTCCGCATACGAGCGCCAGGGGGAGAGGCATGCTCATCACCACGGAACGACCCACTGCGGTGAGACAGCCCGTGCTGACCACGACGGTTGCCCGGGAGTACGTGCATCGCGCGGCACTGTCTGAGGTGTTCCTGACCGGCTGGAGCAAGGGGGGGCCCGACAGCTTCACGGTTACCGCGCAGTGGCCGCGCAGCCACAGCTTCTACAGCTCCGAGCACGGCCTGTACGACCCGCTGCTGCTGAGCGAGACGGTGCGGCAGACGGGTCTGCTGCTCATGCACGTCGGCTACCACATGCCGTTCGGACACCAGATCAGCTGGTCGCGGCTCCAGTACGCGATCAACCCGCAGGCACTGCGCATCGAACCCACGCCCGCCGAGATCGAACTCCATGTGACCTGCTCGGACATCAAGTACCAGGGCAAGATGCCGCGAACCATGGTCATGCACCTGGAGGCCGTTCGCGCCGGCTCCCTGCTGGCCATGGCCAGCATCCGGTTCAACAGCCACTCCCCCGCGGTCTACCAGCGCCTGCGGGCGGGCCGGAACACCCAGGAGATCTTCGCGGCCGTTCCGGAGCCGATCGAGCCGGTCTCGCGGGCCGCCGTCGGCCGCCTGCGCCTGCAGGACATCGTCCTGTCGCCGACCGAGGACAGCGGTCGCTGGCAACTGCGCGTCGACACAAGCCATCCCGTGCTGTTCGACCACCCCGTCGACCACGTGCCGGGCATGCTCCTGCTGGAGGCCGTCCGGCAGGCGGGCCACGCCATGGACCCCGCGCAGGCGGGGGCGGCCCTGCCGGTGTCGCTGGACGTCTCGTTCAACCGCTACGTCGAGTTCGACGAGCCGTGCTGGATCGAGGCGGAGCAGATACCCACGACGTCCTCTTCATCCGGCACCCGACGCACTCTGCGCGTCAATGCCAGACAGAAAGGTTCCTTCGCCTTCCATGCGACGGCGGAACTCGCGGACGCCGCCTCGCTCTGAGAACCGAGAGGCACCACTCACGCAGCACAACACAACGATGCGCCGGGGGGATGATGTAGAACGCGCATGAGCGACCCGTGCCCTGCCAAGGGGACTGTCGCCGACCGACCCCCAGTGTGCCAGCACTGGGGTCCGCGGTCTTTTCACACCGCCCGTCGAGAGCCAACTCGACGGGCGCAGGCCCGTTTCCGGGTGCCAGCCCGAGAAACGCGCGATGCCAGGTCCTGCCAGAACCAGTCAGCCGCCGAATGACGGCTTCCGCATGCCTCTTGCACAGAGACCTCTCCATAATGAACCAGAGTTTCGTAATGCACCAGCCCTCCCACCACGTTTATGCGGCGGGAGGCCCTTGTGATGCCAGTAACTGCCAGTCGGCATCCCGCCAGTCTCTGGCTGGATCCCACCGCAGCGGCGCACTTGCCCTGCCGCGCGGGCGGGTGAAGGTGCCCATGCGGCTCGTCGAGTCGCCCCACTACCCCGACGCGGCACTCAGCGTCTACATCAAGGTCAAGGCGCTCGGCCTGCGCCAAGAGGGCTGCACCGCGGGGGTCGCCACCCTCGCCGCCTACCTGGGCCTTTCAGTGTCCACCGTGCAGCGGGGCCTGGCACACCTGCGTGCCCCGGCACCCGACGGTGTCGTCGAACTCCCGTTGAACACACGCCGTTCCCTGCCGGGCGGCCGCGGCACCACCGCACGCCGCCGGGTCCGCCCCCTGGAGCCCACCGAGCGGTTCATCTGGCTGCCCGTGACCGCGAGCGAACACCTGCGCCCCCGGCTGCTGCGCGCCTACGCGATCATCGCCCATGCCGTCGTGCAGAGGGTCCCCCTGACCGAGGGCGTCCTCGCCGGCTTCCTGCGCCACCACTCCGGCCCCCGCGCCGGCCAGGCCATCAGCATCGACGCGACAGGCCGCATCATCGACGAACTGGCCGCCTCGGGCTGGATCGACGTAGTGCGGCGAGCCGGTCTCCAGGGGCGCCACGAGTTCGTCGTCAACGCCCAACCCTCCTGTGCATGCCCCGTACTTGATGACCGATCGGGTCCCGAAGTTGATGACCGTTCGCTCGCGTACAAGGAAGACCTGAAGACTGACCGACCCGACAACGACGCTGCGCCTGTCTCACCCGCCGTAGGCGAGGTACCGGTGGACAAGCACGTCGCCACTACGCGCGAAGAACCGGCCTCAGACCGGGCAGCGGGTGTGCTCGCGCTGCGCGCGGATGACAAACCCAACCTCTCCCCCGACCGCAGGAAGCCGTACTCCGGACCCCAACTCACCTTCAGCGGCAGACTCCACGCCGTACTGGAGCCGGTCCGCTTCCTGCTCGCCAACGTGAACACCTACGTGCAACGCAGGATCGGCCGGGAGATCGCGCGCCAACTCGCCGACGGCACGCCCGTGGAGCGGCTGCGAGACAGACTCACGCAACGCCTCGCACAGACCGTGGTCGCCGACATCCGGGACGCGGGCCGCTGGCTACTGGGTGTCGCGCTGCCCCGTTGGGGCTGCGCGCATCCGGACTGCGAAACGGGCGTGCTCTGGTCCACCGGCGCACGCTGCCGTATCTGCTGGGAGGTGGTCGCGGAGGGCGAGGTCGCCCGCCGGGACGGCGTACCGCTCCCCCGCCGGGAAACGGCCAAGGGGAACGGCGCACCGAGCGCACCCCGCTCCGTGGCCGCCCCCGCACCGCCCCTCACGCACCGCACGAAGACCTGCTGCCCGAGCTGCGAACGCCCCCACCGGCCAGGGCATTCCGGGCTCTGCCGAGGCTGCCGCCCCGGCCCCGACCTCGTTCCCCCCGCACCGGTGGGCGACGGCTACTGCACGGGAAGGAACGGCACCTGCGGCCGCCCCTCCCCGCACGGTCTGTGCTGGCGGTGCCGCGTCACACCGGGTGGGAGACCCGCTGCCGTACCGCTGGCGGCGGCCGCCTCGACCGAGGACTCTCAGGAACGCCCGGCCAGGGTGGGCTCGGCCTCGGGGCTCTGCTCGGATCCGACGTCCGCCGAGTCAACGACGGCCGCCGTCACGTCCGCTTCGGACACCTCGGCCACGGGGGCCCCGTATCCGGCCTTGACCGCGCGCCGTTCCTTCCACAGGTGGTAGACCGCGATGGCGAGGATGGCCGTGCCGATCAGGTTGGCGACGAAGTGCCACCACACCCGGTATGTCACGAGGGCCGGGCCCGGTTCGATCAGCCCGAACCAGGTGGACAGCCCGATGGCACGGCTGGCGCCGAGTGCGACGGAGAGGGTCAGCGCCACGTGCTCCAGGCCGTGGATGGTCTGCATCCACACGCCCATCTTGGCCCACTTGCGGGACTTGAGCTCTCCGGCGGCCCGGCGGGTGATCTGCGCGATGCCGACGAGGCCCGCAAGGAAGATGAAGTTGCCGGTCAGGTGGAGGATCTCCATGCCGAGCATGGGCTTGCTCGAGTCGACCTGCCCCATGCCGCGCGACAGACCGTTCGCCCAGGGAGTCATCCAGGCCGGGGAGTACGGGTGCGCCACCCAGTAGCCGACCTGAGCGACGTGCTCCTGGAAGTGACCTATCTGCCCGATCACACCGAGCCCGATGAGGGCGACCGCCGTCTTGTACAGCCACGGCCGGACCTGGCCCCGGTTCCCGAGGGCGAGTACGACGACTGCCGCCCACATCGCGACGGCCCACCCGATGAAGAGGACGGCGCCCAGGGTGTCCAGAGAAGAAACGGTACTTCCCATGCCTCCCATCCCGCTCATTCCGTGTGCTCCGTGCGTGTGGTCCATGAAAATGCCCCCTCCGGCTCCGACTTCGAGCAGCGACCTGTCTGACGCTCTGCGTGATCTTAGGAACTCGGGCCACTGCGCGGCTACTTCAGCGGTGCGCAATTTCAAGTGCTTCGTACACGAATCCTCCTGACGGTGTGCCAGTGGTTCTCACACCCTGCGGACGGTCCGGCCAAGCCGGACATCCGACCGGCTCCGCCGACTATTACGCCGTAATAGCGCCCGCGCAGTCGGACCCCGCCTGCCCCCGCTGAGAAGCCCCCCTCGGACTCCGGCGCAGCCCCCACGCATCTGTCCCACCCCCACGCGAAGCGCAGTCGGCTATTACGCCGTAATAGCCCCCGCCCCCACCGCCCTCCGTACGGCCACCCTCCGCACCCACCGACCGGCCCACCGACCGGCCCACCGAGTGCCTCCCGCTCGTCGGGCCCTCGTCGCCGTCCCCTATTACGCCGTAATAGCCCTCGGGCCCCCCGACTCGAGCGGCCCGCACGCCCGCACCGTCTCCACGCGGGGTGCGCCTATGTCCTGGGGCGGCGGAAACGGCGGTGCGTCGGGGCGGCGCTCCGGGCAGCATGGCGAGGTGAGCGACCTGCTGGGGGATGACGTGAAGTGCCTCTTCGACCCGGACTTGATGGGGTCGTTGCCACTGCCTAATCCCTCTCCAGGAAGGAAGGCGCTCGCCGCGAATCAATGAGCTCGAACTCCGGGCCGCCGGGGCGAGACCGGACGGCCGGGTGGCCCACGGTCGGGAAGGTGCTGCCGTCGCCGACCGCTACCACGGGGCGTGCCCCGGTCCTGGCGCCGACTCCCGGTATCGACGTCCGGACCCTGGACAGAGAGCGTGCCTCCCGGAGCTCCTCGATCCGCCCGGTGAGGGGGAGGAAGTCGTGCCGGACCCAAAGGCCGGAGGCTCCATTGCGGAGCTGACGACGACGGTGACGGGGGCTGATGGCTATTACGGCGTAATAGTTCTCGGGAAAGCGGAAGGGGCCGGCAGCAGTGCCGACCCCTTCTTGATGGTGTCCTCGGTTCAGCCGACCCGAGCAGCGGCCTGCTTGGCGGCGGAGCGCGCGAGCTCTTCGAACCGTGCGGGATCCCGGTCGATCGCCTTGGTGTTCAGGAACTCCAGGAGGCTGAAGAAGACCTCGTCGGACTCGATCTTCGTGTCCAGGAGCATGGCGAGCGATCCGGGTTCGTCGTAGGGCACCTTGCGCGCACGGTCGCTGGAGGCGGTGACGTCGTCGGTCGAACTCGTCGGCGATGAGTCCGCGCGCGGTTCCGGAACGGCCTGCTTCGGCGACTCCTCTGCTGCGGTCGGCGCGGAGGGGTCGATCGCCTCGGCTGGTCCGTCTCCTATTACGTCGTAATAGTCCTCGCCCTCCGCGTCTTCCCGGTGCACCAGCATCGGGGCGGTCGCCGGGCCAGGCGCGGGCGGCTTGGCCGAGGGGCCCTCCTCTATTACGCCGTAATAGCCCTCGTGCTCGGGGACGCCGTGGCCCGTGTCCTTCGCAGCGGCGCCCTGGTCGTTCGAGGCCGAGTCCCTCGACGCACTCCCCTCTATTACGCCGTAATAGCCGGGGGCCTCCTCGCTCGGCGCCGGCTGTGCGCGCGGGGGCTCGCGCCGGTCCTCCTCCTTGCGAGCCCGCTCGTCCTTCAGTCGCCGAAGTGCCGCCTCCTGCTCATCGACCGGCTTGCCGGCGACCGCACGCAGCAGGTCGATGGGCTCCACCCCGATCCGGCTCTGGAGTTCCGGCGTGAGCTTGAGCAGGGCGAGCCGCTGCGACACCCAACCCTGGGACCGGTGGAGCCGCTTGGCCAGAGCCGTCTGGCTGCCGTGGATGGTCAGCAGCCGCTCCAGAGCACGGGCCTCGTCCAGCTCGTTCAGATCCTGCCGGTGGATGTTGGCGACCAGCGCGGATTCGAGCAGCTCCTCGGAGTTGCTGCCCTGATCGTCACTGACCATCACCTTGATGGTCGGAAGCTGCGCCTCACGGGCGGCGGCGAGCCGGCTGCTGCCGTCGATGACGACATAGGTGGTGTCGGCTTCGAGGTCGGTTTCGCGCTCGGGGTTGACCTTGATGTAGGCGTCTCGGTTCATGACCGTGATCGCCTGCTTCTGGCCGTGGGTCTTCAGGCTGCCCGCCAGGTCGGTGAGGTCACCGAGGCTCGACCGGGGGTTGTCCGGGTTCAGGCTGATGCGGTGCGGCGGGAGCTCGCCGGGCGGGGCGACGCCGTCGGTGGGCACACCGGTGGCGGCCGCGACGGCCTGGCGGCGCGCGCTGACCGGACGTACTCCCCCGCCGAAACGGCCGGCGCCGAGCTGGTCGGCCTTGCTCATGCGATCTCCCGGGCCAGTGCGCGCATGCCGATCGCCTGCTGGGACTTGGGGGCGTAGGACAGCAGAGGCCGCTTCATCCGGACGGCTTCCTTCTGTTCCTTGAGGTCGCCGATCAGCCCGACGACCCGCGGGTCCTTTATGTCGATCCACCCTTGGAGCGAGGAGGTGGCGATGAAGCCGCGGCGGGAGTCGTAGAGGTTGACGACGATGCCGAGGTAGTCGATGTCGATCTGGAGGTCGCCGCGCAGGTCGTCGATCTGTGTGGTGAGCAGCTCGTAGGCGTCGGCGGAACTGTCCTCGGCCTGGACGACGATGAGTGCCCCGGACTGTCCCGGCTTCTCTCCGTCGCGGCGGCGGCCGTAGTACGCGGCGGCGTCCATGCTCAGGCCGAGGCTCGGCGGGCAGTCGACGAGGATCACGTCGTAGTCGGCTTCCAGCGGGGAGAGGGCGCGCTCCAGTGCCGCTTCCCTGGCGCGTACGGCGGACAGCCGGACGTCGAGCAGGAAGGCGTCGTTGCAGGCTGGAAGGAGGTGAAGCCGGCCTCCGAAGGTCTCCTCGTCGATGGAGACGATCAGGTCGCGGAGGTCGCCCTTGGGGTCGCCGGCCATGTGGTTGGTGAGGCTGTCCCCGTTCATGGGAAGGGGAGCCCCGCCGAGCTGGTTGGTGAGGTGGCACTGCGGGTCGAAGTCGACGAGCAGCACGCGCAGCCCGAGGCCCGGCAGGTTCTCGATGTCCAGCGGGTCGGTGGCGGGAGGTTCGTCACCTGCGTCGGCGTCGCTCGCCCGCAGAGCCTGCGCGAGAGCCTTGGCCACCCGAACCGAGTGCAGGCTGTTGGCGTCCTCGGAGAGCGCCTCGCCGAGACCGGCGGTGATCGCGGTCTTGCCGACGCCGCCCTTCTGGTTGCAGACGATGATGCGACGGGTGACCTCGGGACGCTCGACATCCGGCGCGGGGTTGGAGTCGAGCCACAACTGGACGGACTGGGCCAGTCCCTGGATGAGGGAGACCCGGCGGTCCGTGGCGAGCAGCCGGAACTCTTCCCACTGGCCTGGCGGCAGGAAAGTGGCGAAGGAGTCGGCGCCCGAGGTGTCGACGGACGGGGGAGTGGAGGCGAGGGCGCACCAGTCTCGGATGCCCTGCTCGACGGCTGCCTGGATCTCGATGCCGTGTTGGGCGGCTCGAACCTTGAGGTTCTGCCGGAGCCATCCCGGCAGTTTGGAGACGACCTTCTCGCGGTCGCTGGAGGTGGCTGGCGAACTCATGGTGACACCTTACTAACGTTCAAGATCGTTGCAAGCATCGACACGTTAGTTAGCGGGTTCCTGAGGGCCAATCAGAGGCCAACCAGGACCGCTGGGACCTATTACGCCGTAATAGCCGCCCCTTGGATCGAGGCGACGCGGCACCTATTACGCCGTAATAGCTCGCCGCGACCGGCCACCGACACGGCGCCGCCGGAGCACCGGCGAACCGCCTGCCGGCCACCCTGAAGGCGGTCGGCTATGACGCCGTAATAGCTGGACCCGCCGAGCCCGAACAAGGACGCCGAGCGACGCCTCGAGATGGCGGCCGCGACAGGAGGCGCCGATCACGGCAGACCGCCTGTCCGTATCGGCCGGGGGCCAGACGCATCCGTGGCGGCCCTCCCCATGCCGCTGAGAGGGTTCTCCGATTCCGTGACGGCCCCTGGGCAGCGAAACCGTCAGACTCGCGGTCGGCGCCACAGCACCCGTGAGTCTCATGCGCGCCTCAAGAGCGATCCGATACGCGATTCGAGGTGATATCCAGCGTGCGATTCGGGATAGGATGGTCGAGGAGGTCGTTGCATGCCCACCGAGAACGAGCTGTTCAGCGCCGTCGACGCACTGCTGGAGCAGGTCACCCGGGAAGACCTGCCGCCGGTCGCGGAGCGCAAACGCCTACGTGAGGCGGCCGGCCTCACCCAGACCCAGGTCGGGGCCGCCCTCGGCACGCGCCGCGAGACCGTCGCGAGCTGGGAGTCGGGCAGGAACGAACCCCGCCCCCCGCAGCGCGCCGCCTACGCCCGCCTGCTGGAAAAGCTGGCTGACCGCTTCCCGGTCCCGGAAGCGCCCTCCGCCCCCACCGCGCCGCAGCCGGTGACGGAGCGCCCGGCTGCGGCACCCGAGACGCCGGCACCCGCACCCGGCCCGGTTACACCCCCCAGGACATCACCGACCCGACGCCCGAAACAGCACGCCGCCCTCCCCGCACCCGCCGCCCCGACGGCCGGCGGCGCCTACCCGCACGGCCCGCTCCTCGTCCTCGACGCCGGCCCGGACCGTCACATCACCGGCTACGGCACCGGCGGCCTGATCCTGGACGTACCGGCCAAGTCTCTCCCCGCGCTGGTGGAGTGGACACTGAAAGAAGGTCAGCTCGGCGCGGAGAGGCTGAACGCGTCCGGAAAGGACGCCGACCCGCTGCTCGTGCTCACTCCGGCCGCGTGCGAGCGGTACGGCCTGCCGGTCCAGCTCTCCGAAGAGGACCGGCTCGCCGGCCGCCTCCCGGACACCCACAAGGTCCTCAAGCAGCTCGACCGCGCCGAGTGGCGGCTCACCAAGCGCGGATTCGGGCCCTGGGCCAGGATCTACCGCCCGGCGCAGGGCGGCCGGCGGCAGTGCGTGCAGCTGTGCATCCCGTCCTGGCACGCCCTCGACGACCGGGCCTGGGGTCACGCCGCACAGCTGCCACCTGCGGAACTCGCCCGGGTCCTGGGGACGTTCGCGCGGCGGGTGATGACTCCGGTCGGCTCCACCGCCGTGACGGGCCTAGAGCTCATGACGGCCCTCAACCCGCCGATCCGCGCCGGCGAGCCGGACGCCGACGGCCGGCGCCGCTCCCAGCACCGGCCCGGCTCACTCGGCAGGGCACCGATGGACCCGGCTCCCTGCGAGGCGCCCGACGGCCACCCCGTCCTCAAGGACCTGCCCCGCTTCCACGTACGCGGCCCCGCCGAGAAGCTCTTCGAGGAGGCGTACGACTGGGCCCGCGAACTCACCGATGACGAGTGCATGAAGCGTCACCTGGTCGGCATCGACGTCAACCTCGCCTTCGGCGCGGCCGCCAACGGCGCCGTCGTCGGCCTCGCGACACCCCCCGAGCACGTCACCAACCCTGCCTTCGACCCGATGCTGCCCGGGGCATGGCTGGTCGACCTCTCCGGCGTCGACCTCTCCCAGGTCCTGATCGGCCGGCAGCGACACCGGCTCCACGGCCACCTGCTGCCCAGCCCGTTCACTCCGACCGGCGAACGTCCGGCGGGTCCGGCCTGGTACGCCACCCCGACCGTGGCGTACGCGATGGAACTGGGCTACGAGGTGGCCCCCTTGGAGGCGTGGGTGCGCCGCGAGAGCGGCCGGTTCCTGGATGGCTGGTACAAGCGGCTGCGCGACGCCTACGTCCACACCATGGCCGAGCTGGGTGTCGCCGAGAAGCTGCCCCCGGCCGAGTTCCTGACCGCGATGGACGGCTACAAGAGCCGTGACCGTGAGCTGGGCATCGTCGTGGACGCGGTGAAGATGACCGTCAAGGGCGGCATCGGCAAGCTGCGGGAAAAGGCCCGCGGCGGAGGCTGGAAGCCAGGGCAGGCCTGGCCAGCTCTGTCCCGGCCGACGTGGCGGCCCGACATCCGCGCGGTCGTGATCTCCCGGGCCCGGATCAGCATGCATCGCAAGATGCTGCACCTGGCCGCGGCCACCGGCCGGTACCCGGTCGCGGTTCTGTCGGACTGCGCCGTGTACGCCGCCGACGGGCCCGGCCCGCTGGACGTCCTGCCCTACAACGCCGACGGCAAGACCGTGCCCGGCTCCTTCCGGCTCGGCGTCTCCCCAGGGATGGTCAAGCACGAGGGCACCCAAAGCGTGCTGTGGGGCGCCGAGGTACAGGAGCAGCTCAACGCCGACGGCAAGATCGCCAACCTCGCCCGCTACATCAAGACCGGCGAGATCACCGCCAAGGACAGCGGAGAGTAGGGGACAGGGCCGATGGCAGACGTCGGGGAAGAGCTCGAGAAGGCGGTGGAGGGCGCGTTCACACGCCCCGTTCCCAAGTCCGCCGGAGCCCAGATGCGCTATCTCGTCAAGCAGTTCAAGGGCAGCACCAAGCAGGTCGCCCTGCTGCTCGGCATCACCCAGCGGACCGTCGAGCGGTACGTGAAGGACCAGATCAAGAGACCCCGGCCCGACCTCGCCGCCCGTATGGAGCGTGAAGTGCGTCGCCGCTGGCAGCCCCAGATCCGCGCCAGGGCCAAGAAGGCCGCGTCCACCACCGACGGCATCATGATCGACACGCGCGCCCGCTTCGGCTTCACCGCAGCCCCCGGAACCACCGACGACGCCCGCCTGCGCCATCTCACCCTGGCCCTGCCACCTGAGCACGCCGCCCGGCTCTTCGACGCCCAGGAAGCCGGCGCCACCGAGCAGCAGCTCCAGCAGATCGCGGCCGAGGCCCTGGGAGAGGTCTATTTCCGCGACAGCGGCCGCCGCGCCCACGGCCTGGAGGTCGAGTTCACGGACCTCGAACACGTGGAGTTCGAGCTCTGACCAGCGCCCGTGCAGAACTCTCCTGCCGGGACCTGTAGCAACTCGGGTGCGGCTCACAGCACCCACACCCGGGTGCCGGAACCGGTCGGCAGGGGAGCGCGCGTTACGTGGGACATCCCGGGGGTGGCGGGGCAGCGTGGTACCAGGGGCCTTCGCCGGCCCCTGGACCCCGCTGCCCCACCACTTTCCGGCGCGAAGCCGTTTCGTCGTGGCCCGGGCCCGTACGCGCCGGAAAGCGGTGGGTACGGGCCCGGGCTTGACGGCAGTCACCAGGCGCCCTCCCACACTGCGGATCCACTATCAGGCGCGGACCACAAGGGGTGACCCGTCCAAGGGCTGAGGCTGGTGGGGCGAGCGGTCGGTATCCGATGCGGAGGAGCAGAGGGTGCACGGACACACTCACGGCGGGCCTGTTGCACAAGGTAAGAGAGCGCAGCCGTAAAAGCGCCTCTGAACTGCGGAAATGCATCGAACAACCACGACCGTGGGAACTGCCAGGCAGTTCCTGTGGCCGTAGAGGGCGATCCTAGGAACCGTGTGCACGGTTCCCTCGGACGCAGTACCACGATCCAGGAACAGCACACCACGACTGACCGAACTGCCATAGCGGTCAGGAGAACTGCCACCACGTCTGTAGGAACTGGGCACCACGTTCCTACGACAGCGGCAGATTGACGTCACGTACATGACTCGGGCCTGAGAAGCCGAATAGTGGACGGGGCGATTCCGTAGCGTGGCGACAGAAGACGCGGCCGACAGGCGGAGTTGATTGACTTCCTGCTCATGTACGTTAAGTTCATCTGGTCGGCCTCGCGGCCGTCCTTCATGAGCCACCAATCAACCCCCGTGCACGGAGGGCCCCGTTGGGAGCAGTACGCAGACTGGTCGACGCCGACACGGGCGAGCCGGTCCCCTATGCGCCGTACGCCTTTTCCGGCCGGCACACACAGGTCGACAAGGCACGTGTCGAGGCCATCACCGAATCCAAGGCGTTCACGCCCAGTCAGAAGTTCCTCGTCCTCTGGTGGATCGGCGTGTCACCCGAAGGCATGGAGCCGCTGAGGGCCACTGGAGCGGACATCGGCAAGCGCGTGGGGATGTCGACCGACGCCGTGGGAAAGATCAACCGAAAGCTCGCGAAGCACCGGATCCTGATCGTTCGCGGACGCATCGGCAACTACAACTTCTACCGGATCAGCCCGTACATCGCGTTTCACGGGACCGGACTTGAACAACGTGAAGCAGTGAAGACGTGCAACCCGCCGAACATCCCCGGCTTCGATGACAACGTCCCTGCTCGGTGGGAGGCCCAGTGAACACCACTGACGACAAGCGGAAGAACCTCGAGCTGCTCGAGAAGACCGCCGGCATGACCGCCAACCAGCGTCTCGTCGTCATGCTCTACGCCCTGCACCCCACCGACCGCTCCGGCGCAATCCTCGAGACCGCGGCCAACCTGGCCAAGCTCGTCGGCATGGCCCCTCCCGTCTTCTCCCGCACCCGCAAGCAGGTCATCGAAGCCGGCTGGCTGGAGGAGACCGAGCGCATCGGCCACATCAAGTACTACCGCCTCGACCCCAAGCGCATGGGGGAGAACGTGGTCGTACCCCTGCGCCGCGCGACATGACGTCCTGAGGACCGCACCTCATTGACGTGACGTACATGAGGAGCGGTTCTGAGAACGTGGCTGATTTACATCTGGTGCACATGTGCACCAGGTCCGAAGCACTGCGCCGTGTCACCGCAGGCTCAGCCAAGCGGAAGGAGATCAGGCCGAGCAGTATGGGAAGGACGTCGTCAAAACGGCCCAGCTGCGGCAGCGACTCCAACGGCGATAGCGGTCGTACGACACCCCCGGGCCACGACAGATCACAGCGCTACGCACCGGATGGCGCAGTCATCTCCGACGCTCTGCGATCCCGTACGCGTCGACATCTGCGGACGACGACCGGGGTCCTCGGCGCACCAGTCAGCGGACGGCCCTGCGCAGGCCGAGGACGCGAACCAGGCAGCGCAGAACTGACTGCAGAAAGCGGAAGCGTACGAAGAGGCGTCCTTCGCGCACGACCAACCGGTCACGGCGGAGCCCACCCCGGCAGTTGAGCGCCGCCTCGTGACCGAAAGCCACCGCCGTGGGGCACCGGAATCACAAGACTTCGCCTCCTCGCTCCGGTCCAAGCGCTGGACGCCAAGCATCAGGCCGTCGCGATCGCGGCCCGCCTGATGCACCGCGGCGGACTCCTGCCAGGCACTGGCCGCGGTCAGGCTCGAGTGAGCGGGGTAGCCGTACCGGCCGCAGGGAGGCTGCCCGGAAGGCCTGGATGCTTCCGAACCCGCCTCCCTCTGCCGAACCCGCCGGGCTCGCACCCCCGTCGCGCCCGTCATCCGTCATGGCCGTCGTGCCGCCGCAGGCCACACCCGCTGCCAACTCAGAGTCCCTCAGCCGGCCGACCCGCCCTGCTCGTGTGCGAGAGGATCACCGCACCCGGCTTCGTGGTGGCCGGACAGCGCAGGGCGGTTTAGAGCTCGTTGATGCTCCAGGCGAGAGCGCCAGTCGTGCCCTTCGACCCGACGACGTCGATGTGGACCGGCCCGTGCCCCTTGATTCGCTGCTGGACCACGGCCTGGTCACAGGGGATCACCGCGTCGGCGCCCGACTTCTTGGGGACGACGGTCAGCAACGCGCGTCCCTGGCCGACGCAGGCGAGCACGAGCCGATAGGCCTTGCCCTCGCGAAGCACAGGACGCGTATGAATACCGTCCTTTACACGCTCCGACCCGCCTTCCAGCAGGGCTCCGCCGGGCACGCTTGCCACAACGGCGGTGGCGCGTTTGATCAGCTGGCCGTCCGGCGTGGAACTCGGTCCTGGAGGTGAGA
This sequence comes from Streptomyces sp. 1222.5, assembly GCF_900105245.1. Classification (NCBI taxonomy): domain Bacteria; kingdom Bacillati; phylum Actinomycetota; class Actinomycetes; order Kitasatosporales; family Streptomycetaceae; genus Streptomyces; species Streptomyces sp. 1222.5. The sequence continues at coordinate 149,717 of NZ_FNSZ01000002.1, forward strand.
TGGTGCCCGACCTTGAGGGGTAGGGTTTGGCGTTGGTGTGGTCGTCGGAACTCTGGCTGCACGAGCTGAGAAGCAGGATCGACACGGCTGCGGCGGTGCAGGCCGGTGCGGCCAATCGGTTGCGCGCAGTGCTCATGAGGAGGTCTCCCAGTACTTCCAGCTAGCGGAGCCGACGGCATGCACTACGCATCTACGTAGGTCAGTGGTGCGACATGGGCCACTTGCAGAGCGTATGGCACCCCGCTCATCGAGACCGCCGTCGTCCTCCAACGCCGCCTGCGGCGCACACGCGACGATAACGATCACGGTCCGGTCGCCCTGCCAGGCAGGGAGAGACCGCCGAGTGCCGCGAGCTCGCCGCGGCACCCCACGTGGCCCTGCTACGGAGGCGTGTGACTGCTCATAGACCCTGTGCGTGCCCTCCTGCCAGGCTTGCGTGCATGCCACACATCAGTCGCGTCGGTGCCGTCGATATTGAGTACAGCCACTTCCCGGTGGGGGAGCTGTGGGAGTCGGGATTCGAGCGCAGGGAGGCCAAGCCAGACTTACGGACGGAGGAACCGGTCGTCGTCGCTCCGGGGCAGATCGTCGTGACGTCGCGGGTCCAGGAACATCGTGCGCCGGTCGTCTTGGCTGTCAATGACCGAGCGGACGAGGCGCCAGGACCAGCTTGGGTTCTGCTGACTTCAGTGGACTACCAGCCGATTTACACGGGGCGCATGGCCGCCTTCGACACCATGAACGGCACGGCCGGCGGCGCCACAGCGCCCGTCGAGGTCTTCGGTCGGCACGCTGAGCCGGGTGAGCCCATTGTCGATCTCGACCCGGCCCGCACGTACCGGGTGCAGGTGTGGGCGCAGGGCCGGGCCGATGCCCGCGAACGGTTCGACTCCGCGGCGCAGCGCGAGGAACGGGACAGTGCGGACGTGTTCGAGAGCTATGTGATCGTGTTCGTCCCCTCGGGCACGCAGGAGCCGCCGCAACCCGGCCGGGTGGAGGGCCGACGGGAGCGCCTTGCCCGCCAGCACGGAAAGCCGCCGCTCAACACGCGCTGACGTGCACGGTCGCTCGTCGGGAGGGAGAGGCGGCGCGGCGCCGGCTCCCCCTCCCGGCCGGCGAATGCCGGTTACTTCACATAGATTCCGTACGCGTTGTTGTGCAGGATCCGGTCACTGCCGTACCAGTTGCCGAGCTCGCGGCCCGCCTGTTCGTTCTCCTTGCCCGGCACGTAGCGGACGGAGAAGTTGTTGTCGCCCAGGCCGGCGCCTTCCTTGGTGGATGCGAAGGGGAACTCGTCGCACTGGTGGCTGTCGTCGGGGCGGCTCAGGCCCCGGCACGCGGCGTCCTTGGCGTTGCGGTTCTTCCGCGTCGTCTCTGCTGCGTCAGCGTCGTATCTGGTCCAGTTGCGGTGCAGGGGGCGCCAGTTGCCGTTCCAGATGTCGCCCGGAATGACCTTGCCCGCCTTGGTGGGATAGGTCGTCTGCGGCTTGTTAAGCGCGTCGTAGATGTGCTTCGCGACGCCCTCGGTGTCGTTCTGGGCCCGGTCGTAGAAGAACGACGGAGTGACACGATCGAAGATCACTCCCGCGTCGTAGAAGTTGCTGCCGAGGGACTTCGAGGAGTCGAAGCGCATGCCGTTGGAGGGACCGTCGCTCCACGGCGTCGTGGCACCGCCGCCGGTGACCTTCCAGTGGTGGTTGTACACGCAGGTCGCGATGTCGTCCGGACCGGTGCCGCTGCCCTTGGCCGACACCAGGCCGTAGGCGATGTACTCGTCCCGCCAGTCACCGACGGTCGTGGTGAACGGGTTCGAGGAGATGTCGGCCACCTTGCAGGAACTGGCGGAGGGCCAGCCCGCCTGGGTGACTTGGAAGCTCATCAGCGCGGAGTCGTTGAACTTACCGGAAGCCACGACCTGGTCCGTGTGGATCTCGACGGTCGCGTCGCGCATGTTGTCGGAGCCGGTACCGATTTCCGTTTCGCGGAACCGGACCATGCCTTCGACCCCGCCCTGCCCGTTGAGCTTGACGGCGGTGTTGTAGCCCCAGCGGCAGAAGCTGAAGTGGTTGATGATTTTCCCGGCGTCGTCGTGCGCGTCCGCCATAGCCCGGCACTGTTCCTTGGTCAGGGCGCTGGCGGCGCGCAGCCGTTGACCGGCCGCAGCGTCGCCGGGCTCGGCAACGTAGGTCTCGCCGCTCTCCTGGGCGATCTGCTGCTCGTCGGCTTCGCTGGACGGGGACGGCGCCTGCGGTGTCTCTGTGTCGGGCAGCGTTTCCACCTTGGCGGCGGAGCGTTGCCTGGCAAGGTCCGTCCTGTAGTCGGTGCCGAGCGGCAGTTCGATCGGCTTGCTGGACCGGATCCAGACGATCCGCTCCTGCTGGCTGGCCGGATGGCCGGCGGCCTGGGCGCCGGTTCCGGTGAGTAACGCGGTGAGGCTGGCGATGCCTATGGCTGCGGCGGTTAAGCCTCTGCTGGTACGCAAGGCGGCTGTCCTCCCATGTCTTGTGAACGGGAACATCACCCCATCAGGCATCGAACAAATGAACTATGGCTGAGGTCACCGTTTACGAGGACGAGCACAGGATCGGTCAATCTGCCCCCGCTAAGGGCTACTTCGCAACGCGCCGGATCTGTCTCGATCGATGCACCCACGAGCGGAGGCGAAGCTGCTGTGGTGAGCCTGTTCGGCGAGACATGCAGGCAGGACTCACGCACGCCATCGCGGAGCGCGTCAGCCCACTCCTCCCGTGGGGCGCGGGACCCCGCGAGTACAGGGATGCATGACGGAGAAGGGTATTACCAAATAGGCCGAAAGCATCATGCGGGCGGCGTTTGTCATGCAAGGCGCTCATGCCATGGCAGCCGCAGTGATCATCCTGATCCGAGGGGACGTGGAAGTCGACTGGGACGCGACCGTGATCGTGGCGTCGGCCCGTTGCCGTGCTTGCCCACGAGGAGCGCAAGGCGGCCCGACGTGACCGATGGCCAGCCCGACTTCGACGTCCCCGTCCGCCTCTTCCAGGACGTTGAGGACCTCAAAGCTCAACTCGCGCAGCCCACCGCCCAGCTGAGGACGCTCACCGAGACCGCCGGAACCGGCCCGGGCGACACACCGGTCGACGGCAGGGAGGAGCCGGACGGCCCCGACGCCGGCGGAGGAGGAGGCCGAGTACCCGCCGTTCATCCTGCTGCTCGACCCGCCGCAGTACGACGAGGAACTCCGCGCCCTGGTCGAGTGGGTGGAAGGTGTCCTCGTGCCCGGCTACCTTGCCGAGCCCAGCAGTGACGCGCGCTGGTGTCACCTGTGGCTTGAGTACCCCGTGGCCGTCGCCCGCCTGCATGCTGCATGGCTGGCCTGGCAAGAGCTGACCGACCCCGCGACCTGTGGATACACCGGCCCCACCTCGACCCCTGCATGCGAGAGCTGCGCGCCTCCGGCGGTCCCTGCGCCGGAGGCACCAAGCGCGAACACGAAGGTCATCCACCGGATGCCGGGCCTCGCGCCCAGCGCTTGGCGCACGGCCGACGGCTGAAGAAGGACCGTGATCATGCTGGATGGTGTTCCATGTGGAATATCGCGGCGTCGATACTCCCTACCAGGAGGGATTCCGTCACCGCAAAGCGCCTGTCTCCCTACTGGGAGGGATTATCGGGGCTGGTTTGACGGTTATCTAGAGGTCGCTGACTCGCGTAGCTACATGGAATTGGCTGCATCAGCATTGCCGGGTTTCCCCCGGGGGTGGTTCCCCTGGGGCCTGAGGGGTGGTTCCCTTGGGGCCCCGGTGCTCTTAGGTGAAGCCCCGCCCAACGGCGGGGCTTCACCTATGTCAGGACCAGCGTCGCGCAGGGCGGTCAGGTGTGCTGACAAGCGCGGTACGCCGAAGTGAGCCTTTGTCAGTTCCTCGCGCGCAACGGAAGATTGATGTGTTCCCGGATTATCGTCGCGCTGTCGCCATGCCGTAGGATTTTTCGCTAAGCCGATAGGGGCCCCTCACCAAGGCTCGCGACTACCGGTGCAGTCAATTCCGTTTCTCGCGGGAGGGCTTGGGCTAACCACCCACGGCCCTCTCGCGAGACCTGGCTGACGTAAGTCAGTAAGGAGACTCGCCTTGAGCATGAACCTGACCATCTCGGTCATCTTTCTTGGCACGCTTGCCGTGGCCTGCTGCGCGGTTTTTCGCCTGTCCAGCACTCCGGCCCGCATCGTCGCCGTCATCCTGGCGGTGGCGACGCTGGTCGGTGCACTGAAGCCCATCGTGGCCACGCTGACCGACTCGCGAGGGTCGCAGATCCAGACGGTAGCGCCGAACGCTGTCGCCTCCAGCGCCTCGGCGTCGACGCCCCCGACGGCGCACCCTTCGACCGTCCCGACGCGGCCGGCGCAGTCCAGCGCCGAGGGGCTGTGATGGACGCGGCGACCTCTACGGGCAAGTTCGTCGCAGATCGTGGACGGCGCGTGCGGCACCCGAGGGCTCGGGCCGTCGACAAGCTCTTCCGCAGTGACGAGCACGTGCCGGGTTGGTCCCAGGTGTCGAAGCTCGCGGTGTCGAGCATGTTCGAGCAGAGCACGCTGCGGCACGGGCCGGTCGACACGCGTCTCTTCCTGACCGGCAGCCAGATCTACAACGTCGTCTTCGTTACGTCCGGCAGCGTCAGGGAGGAGTACGCCGACGGGAAGGTCCGACTGTGGGGTGAAGGGGCTGTGCTCGGCTACTGGTACGAGTCGAGTGATGCTCTCCCCCCTTCTCGCGGCTACTCGTTGACGAGTGGGACTGCGGTGATCAGCATCGCGCCCGATGCCCTGCGGATGCTGATGCTTCAGCATTCCGACCTTGCACTCGGTGTGATGCACCTGATCACCGCCCATCACCGGGTGACCGAGGACGTGTACGGCGTCTGCAAGGAGAGCCCTGCTTCCCGGGTAGCCCGGCTCCTGCTGTACCTGTCGCAGGCTTCCCTTGCGGAAGGCCCGGTGATCAGGACCAGGTCCCGGGAGGACGGGAAGTCGGTAGTCCGGCCCATTCCCGGGGGGATCGTCGAGGGGCCGACCCAGGCCGACATCGCGGACGCCCTGGGCCTTGCGCGAGCGACGGTAGAGAAGATCATCGCGAGCTTCCGCGCCGAGGGCGTCCTGTGGAAGCCCTCTCCGGGAGAGCGGCGGCGGAACCGGGTCTATGAGATTCAGGATCGCACCCTGCTGGAAGAGATCGCGGGTAGACGGAGCTGGTATTGAGGGAGCGGGTCCCGGCCCACCTCGTGGTAGTCGGGGCCCGCCGCCCTTGCTGGAAGCCCTACTCCGCCGCTACAGCCCCTCGAAGGGGTCGAATCCCAGTAGTTCGATCTTGTCCCGTCGGGCCGACTCCTTGGGGCGCCACTGCATGCTGGCCGGGTAGAGCAGGCGCAGGCCGGCCGCCGGGGGAGCGGCCATGTACTCGGCCCGGGGCAGCCGCTGAGGTGCGGGCACTGCTCCAACACGCGTCTGCAGTACCGGCAGAGGAGACCCCGCACCTGCCCCGTCTGGTGGTCGTGGTCGACCATCGCTCCGGGGTACAGCCCGCACTGGTGGCAGTCGGGGCCGAGCGCCTCGACCAAGGCGGCCCGCAGACGCCGGATCGACGCGGTGCGAGCCGGCGGTAGCGGCCACAGGTGGAGCAGCGTGTACCGGCCGCCGGCGCAGCGGAGGCCGCGGCCGACGCCACCTGGGTCCACAGCCGGGCCGACAGGGTGCACGGCCCACTCGGAGGTGACGGAGCGCCAGGCCGTGTCGGCCGGCGCTAGGCCGCCCTTCCACTCCGCCGGGCCGTTCTCGGTCTCGACCCAGCAGCAGTGCTGCTTATGGCTCCAGCCTGCGCGCTCTAGGTGGAAGCGGCCGTCGTCGCCCGGGAGCGCGAGCGTTCTGCCCGTAGGTCCGGGCGGGGCCATCGGTGTGTGGCAGGGCTGATTCGCGGCGTCCCGCACCAGGTCTTCCACCCCGGCAGGGCCACGTTCCGTGTAGAGCCAGAGCAGCTGAGCGCGTCGATATCGGGGCGGTCGTCAAGAGTCGACACAATGCAGATGGCGACCTCCGGCACTGACAGCGGGACGGGGCCTCGCGCAAGTCTCGAACGCCCGTGCCCATGTGGCGGGTATTGCGCCAGTTGCCAGCGAAAGACCTACCGGTACGGCCGCGGCGGATTCCCCCTCTGTCAGTGGTGTCGCCGCCCCTGTGAAGGAGGAGTGGGGCCCGTGCGCTTCGACAGCGTCCGCACCTAAGTCCCGCCTTCGTTGTGCCGACACAACAGCGGTGCCTGATGGCCCGGAATCCGTTGACTCGGCACAACGTTCGGCGGGTCGCCCCCAATGCGGTCCGAGGAGCATGCCCGTAGCGGCGCAACCCCCTCACTGGGTGACGATCAGAGCCACGACCGCAGTCAGGGCCGTCGCGCTGTCCATAGGCCGGGATCGCGATTTGTGTCAGAACGGCTGCCCGGCATCTCTGCGCTGCCGACCCTGTGCGGCTGATGACGGACGGCGGTTGGCCGGTTTGTGACCGACGTGAGCCCTGAGTGCCTGTGAGCTGGCGTTTCATGCTGCGCTTCGGCATCCCACGTAGTGGTGGTTTCCGCGTGGAGGCACTGGTTCCGCGTGGGTGGGTCAGGGCTGAATGGAGGCGGGGCCGGGGCCGGCAGGCACGCTCCGCCCGATGTCGCGCACTCTCGACGCATCACCCCATCCGGAAGGACTTCTTGGTGGACCAGCTGGCATTGCGCCCGTACCGCCTGGCCGTAGCACCGACCGTGCGGCGCGTGTCCATCGTGGCGCGGCTGTACGGGTATCCACCGGACCACAACGCCGGTGGCTTCGGTGGTGGCGTAGACGCGCAGCAGCCGTGGTTGATCGGGGATGGCGGGCGGCTCCCTGGCGGCCCTGAGCAGGCCGCTGATGCGATGGATGGCATGCATCATGCGGGCGCGTTCGCGGTGGCTGACGCCCGCGCAACGACCGGCCGGCCATAGCAGGAGCAGGGCGCCCCGGCAGGTGGCGGGTCCGAAAACGGGCGCGCGGCCATGCAGAACCGGTAGTGCTGGGCGGCGGCTGCGCGCGGATGGCGACGGGCCGGCTCTTCCAGACCGGCGACCCGCACCAGCCGCTCCTCGCGTACGGCGTCGGCTGCCGGGTCCGGGGGCATGCAGCGACCATGGCGCGGGGCGGTCCGCCGCTCACCTCGCCCGGAGTCGCACCGGCAACCGCTCCAGCCCGCTGACCACGATCGACTCCACCGGCACCGCCGGGCCCGTCTGCTCCACGCTCCCCACGGCCGTCAGCAGTTCATCGAAGAAGACACGCATCTCCGCACGGGCCAGCATGCTGCCGATGCAGAAGTGCTCGCCCGCGCCCAGAGCGAGATGACGGTTGGGCCGGCGCGTGATGTCGAAACGGTCGGGATCGTCGAAGACGCGCTCGTCGCGGTTGGCGGACGGCAGCCACACCGCGACACGCTCTCCCGCCCGGAGCTGTCGGCCATGCAGGACGACGGGCTCGGTGACCGTGCGCAGGACATGGGTGGCACTCGACGTATAGCGCAGGACCTCCTCGACCGCCGCGGGCAGCAGATCCCGGTCGGCGCGCAGCGACTCCCAGGCGTCCGGATGGTCGAGGAACACCTGCATGCCACTGGACACGGCCAGCCTTACGTTCTCGGTGCCGCCGACGAGGAGGTTGTCGCAGTTGAGGAGGACGTCCTCCTCGCAGAGGAGCTCACCGTCGATCTCCCCCGTCACCAGAGCACTGACCAGGTCGTCCTCGGGTTCGGCCATGCGCCGGTACATCAGCTCGGTGAAGTACTGCAGGATCTCCTGGTGCGCGGCCCTGCGGGCCTCCGGGTCCCCGGCCGCGAACGCCTTGCTGGCCAGGGAGAACAGCAGCTCCTGCTCCGTGGCCGGCACACCCATGAGGCGGCAGATGACGTACAGCGGAAGCCGCGCCGCGATGTCGGTGACGAAGTCGCACTCCGTGCGCTCCACCGCGCGGGCCAGTACGGCGCGCACCGCGTCCCGCATGGCGTCCTCCAGCGCACGCACCGAACGGGTGGTGAACCAGTCGGCGACGAGTGAGCGCAGCGCCTTGTGCCGGGGCGGGTCGGTGAGCGCCAGGGTGCGGCCGCCGCCAGGGTCGGCGCCATGGGTGACGGGGCGCAGCACGATGCCCTGGGCCGAGCTGAAGACCCGGGCGTCCCGGGACACGGCACGGATGTCGTCGTACCTGGTCAGTGACCAGAACCCCGGGTAGAGCCCGGGCTCGTGCCAGTGCACCGGATCGCGTTCGCGCATCCAGCGCCACACGGCGTGCGGGCCGGCGGTCGCGTGGAACCGGGGATCGAGCAGATGTGTCGTCTCAGGAACCGTGATGGTCACGACCGGGCCCTTCGCGGGAGTATGCGGACGGAGTCGGCGAGGCCTTTGAGGAGGTCGTGGGCCAGGGCGTGGGAGACGGCGTCCGGGCGGTAGTTGACCACCAGACGCAGCCTTCCGTCGGCCAGCGGCCAGACCTCCGTCTGGACCTCGAGGGGGATGTCGAAGTACGGCGGGCGCAGGAAGCGGGTCGTGAGACCGTCGAGTGCCAGGTCGGGAGTGGCGTTGTCCTGCAGGACGAACAGCGTCTGGAAGAGCGGGGACCGGCTGCCGCGGGGCGGGTTCACCAGACGGACGACCTCGCCGAACGACACGTCCTGGGCGGCGAAGGACCCGGCCACGGCGCGGGCGGCTGCGGCGAGGGCGCCGGCTTCGTCGCCGAGGGCCTCACCGCGCAGCCGGACGCAGGCCATGTCGATGTGGCAGCCGACAGCGGACTCCAGCCGACTGTGGTGGCGCTGGGCCACAGGAACGCCCACGGCGAAGTCGTTGCAGCCGGTCAAGGCCGCCAGCAGGCGGCCGTAGCAGGACAGCAGGACGACGAACCGGGTGACGCCCGCCTCGGCGGCCGTCGTGTCCAGCCGGGCGACGTCCCGGGCATCCAGGACCGTGTCGCAGCGGCCCGGCGGGGCCGGTCGTGCCATGGCCGGTGCACCGGGCCAGCGCAGGGCGGGAACGTCCCGCAACTGGGCTGCGAGCCAGTCCCGTTGCCGGTCGGTGTCGGCGAGTGCCAGGCGGGCGGTGCGCAGAGCGTGGGTCTGCGCAACCGTGGGAGCGGGCAGCGGGGCCGGAGTGTCCGCGGTCCCGCGCAGGGCGTTGTACGCCTTGGCCAGGTCGGTCGCCAGGACCGCCTCCGACCAGCCGTCGAAGGCGATGTGGTGGACGACGCAGCCGAGGACGGCGCCGTGCCCGGACTCCAGCGGCACCAGGACGACCCGCCAGATGTCCGCCTCGGCCAGTTCCAGGGGCTCGCCCAGCACCTCACGCAGGGCGGAGACCGCCGCCTCGGCGTTCGGCGCGGCGGGCAGCATCTCCAGCACGGGCGCGGGCACGTCGACCGGGCGGGCGACGGGTTCGGGGTCCATCAGATAGACGCACCGGAGCACCTCGTGGCGCCGGTGCACGCGGTCGACCGCCGCCTCCAGGACATCCAGGTCCAACTCGCCCTCGACCGACCAGACCACGGGGCAGTGCGCGGTGCGGTCCGTCGGATCGAACAGGTGGCGGGTGAGGTAGACCGTCTGCATCGGGGTGAGCGGTACGTCACCCGTTGGGGTGGCGGCCGGCCCGGCGGCCGGCTGGGAGGTGTGCAGCCACTGCGCGAGGGCCCGCGCGGACGGGTGCTGGTAGAACGCCGAGACCGGCACCGGACGCCCGAGTTCCGCGGCCAGCCGGGCACAGACCCGCCCCATGTCCAAGGAGGTACCGCCGAGTGCGGTGAACGGCGTGTCCAGGGATACGCCCCCAGTGCCCAGCACGGAGGCGACCGTGCTGACGACCGCGTGGAGGAGGGGGTCGGACGCATCCGGCGCCGCCACCGCGGCGGCCGGTGCCGCGGGGCCGGGCCGCGCCAACCGCAGCAACGCGCCCTCGTCCACCTTGCCGTTGGCGGTCACGGGAAAGGACGCGACACCGATCAGGACTTCCGGGCACTGGTACCGCACCAGCAGCGGGCGCAGTTCGTCCAGGGCGCCGTCCAGCGGGTCCCCGGGGTCGGCGGGCACGCAGGCGGCTACCAGACCGCGGGCCGTACCCGCCTCGTCACGGCGTACGACCACCCGGCAGCTGCTGACCGCAGGCAGCAGCTGCTCGATCTGCCGCTCGACCTCGGCCGGTTCGATCCGGTGGCCGTGGAGTTTCACCTGTCGGTCCTTGCGGCCGCGATAGTGCAGGACTCCGTCCTCGTCCAGGTGGCCCAGGTCTCCGGTGCGGTAGACGCGTACGGGCCGCCCGTCCAGACGCAGGTGCGGGAACCTCTCCTCGGTCAGTGCGGGGTCGCCCAGGTAGCCGAGCGCGAGCCCGTCACCTGCGACGCAGATCTCGCCGTCGACGATGTGGACGGTGGTGCCCGGGACGGGCCGGCCGACGGGGATGCCGTCGGGCAGGTCGCAGTCGGCCTCGGTGATCCGGTGCGTCGTGACGAACACCGTGCTCTCCACCGGCCCGTAGCCGTTGATGAGCGCGATGCCGGGATGGCGCCGCAGGAAGGCCCGCACATGGGGCACGGAGAGCCGCTCGCCGCCGGTCATGACCTGGTGCAGTCCCGTGAAGGCCTCCAGGTCCTCGTCCACGATCATGTTGAACAGGCCGGCCGTGAGCCACACGGTTCCGACGCCGTGCGTGCCCACGCCGTCGCGCAGGACCTGTGCGGTCGGATACGGCTCGTCCACGACGAGGGAGGTGCCGCCGTTGTGGAGCGCGCCCCACAGCTCCAGGCAGAAGGCGTCCCAGGGGACCGCGGCCGCCAGGGGGATCACGGTGCCGGGGGTGAACCGGGCGAAGGTGCCGGGCCGCATGAGCCGGGTGGTCGCGATGTGCGGGACGACGACGCCCTTGGGACGGCCGGTGGTGCCGGAGGTGAAGAAGACACAGGCGGCTGCCGTGGCGGGCACCTCGGCCGGCCGGAAGCCGGGGGACTGCCCGGCCGGCCCCGCGGCGGTCGCGTCGGGAACGGACCAGACGGGTGCCCCGAGGTCCGGCGCCGGTACGCCGCGCCCGGTCACGAGGACCGGCGCGGCGAGCTGCGCGACGACTTCCCGGTGCCGGCGGCCGGGCCAGGCGGGGTCCAGCAGGGCGTAGGCGGCGCCGGTCTTGAGTACGGCGAGGACGGCCACGACCAGTTCCGCGCTGCGCGGGAGCAGCACCGGGACCAGCGAGCCGGGGCCGACGCCCCGGCTCGCCAGGGACGCCGCCCACAGGTCGGCGGTGCCGTCCAGCTCGGCGTAGGTCAGGGTCCGGTCCCCGTGCACCACCGCGAGGGCCGAGGGCCGCTCCTCGGCGTGCCGGCGGACCGCCGCGTGCAGGGTCTGCGCGTCCCCGGCGGATGTCACGACGCCGCCCCGCTCGCGACGACCTCGTGCAAGGCCCGGCCGAACGCGTCGATCTCTTCCAGGGTGTTGTAGTAGTGCACGGAGGCGCGGACGGCCGTGTCCACACCACGCTGCGCCATGTAGAGCGGCGTGTGATTGCCGACGATCTTCCACGCGTTGATCCCTCGCTCGGCGAGGCCGCGGCGGATCCGGTCGGCCGGCAGACCGGGGTGACGGAAGGAGACGATGCCGGACTGGACCTCCCCGGGGGCGATCAGTTCGATGCCGGGCGTCCGGGCCACGGTGGAACGCAGCGCCTGGAACTGCTCCTTGTGCTCGAACGGGGTGCCCGACTCGTGCAGGGCGAGGGCGGCGTTCAGTCCGGCCACCGCCGCGCTGGTGCGTTCGGCAAGCTCCAGGGTGCGGGCGCCGGTGCCGGTGACGCGGTAACCGGTGGCCGAGTCCACATGCGCCACGTGCAGGTCGTGGAAGTCTGTCGCCAGCGCCTGCCGCAGCTCGGGCGCCACGTACGCGAACCCGGTGCCGCGCGGGCCGCGCAGGAACTTGCGTCCGGCCCCGGTGAGCAGCTGGCATCCGATGCGGGCCACGTCCACGGGGACCTGGCCGATCGACTGGCAGGCGTCCACGGCGTAGAAGCACCGGTGGGGCGCGAGGATGCGGCCGATCTCCTCGACGGGGTTGACGATGCCGCACCCGGACGGGATGTGGGTCACCGACACCAGGGCCACCCGGTCGGAGATGGAGCGGGCCATCCAGTCCAGGTCGAGGTCGCCGCCCGGCAATGTCGGGATGACCTCGATGCGGCATCCGGTGCGGTCCCGCAGGGAGAACAGAGAGATGAGGTTGCCCGCGTACTCGTACGGCGTCACCCAGACCGTGTCCGAGGGGCCGAGCCGCAACCGGGGCACCACCGCGCACCAGGCCCGGGTCGCGCTGTCGAACAGGGCGACGTCCTCGACGGGGGCGCCCACCACCCGGGCGAGCCGCTGGTAGATCTCCCCCTGCAGGACGTCGTCGAGGAACTCCTCGGTCTCGTAACAGCCGGTTGCCGCCTCCCGTTCGATACATGCCGTCATTGCCGCCCGGACGGTCTCGGGCATCAGACCGGCTCCGGCCGTGTTCAGATGGATCAGCCGGCGTTGCGTGCCGTCCGTGTCGTGCGGTGTCCGTCCACCATGCATGCTTGGTCCACCCCGTTCTGGTGTCTTCGGTGATCGATTGCGTGTCAGTAGTCGGCCCCGACGGCCCGTGCGGTGTCGTCGCCGAGGTCCGCGAGGGCGGTCAGCACCATGGGCGGGTGCTCGGCCAGGCGGTGCAGCAGGTGCAGCCACCAGTTCTCGCCGTAGGTGGCGTAGATCCGGCAGGCGTGACCGGCCTCCCGGTAGCTGCGCAGCAGGTGGGGCTGGACGCCGTGCAGCATCTCGATCTCGGCCACCCGGTCCAGCAGCCCGCTGTGCTTCGCCGCGGCGAGCACGGCCGGATCCTGGGTGGCCAGACTCAGCCGCACCCCGCGGCCGACGAGCTCCTCGGCGAAGCGCAGATAGCGCTCGTCGAGAGCCGGGCCACGGCGCACCGCGACCTCGGCAGCCTCCTGGAAGGCCCCCTTGACCAGGCGCACCTTCCGCCCGGGTGCCGCCACCGCGGCCAGATCCTGCTCGGTGCGGTGCAGGTGGGCCTGCAGCGTGATCCCGATGTTGTCGTACCGCTCGGCGAGCTCCCGGTAGACACCGAGGACGGTGTCGACAGTGGGCGAGCGCTCCATGCTGAGGACCACCGTGCAGCCCCGGTCGGCGGCGGCCTCCACAATGCGCGCGGTGTTGCGCAGGGCGAGGTCCCGGGATACCGCGAGGCCCACGTTGGACAGGTCGAAGCCGAGCTGTTCCGGCACCGGTTCGTGCCCGAGCAGCGCCAGGTACTCCTGGACGACCTGCTCGATCTGCCCGGGGTCGGAGTTCTCCTCTCCGACGAACTCGACCGTGATCAGATAGCCCTTGGCGCGCAGGGTCGCGAGATGGTCGAGGAACTCCTCCCGCCCGGCGGCGAGTACGTAGCGGTGGGCGGCCGGCGAGAGCAGGTTCTGCAGCAGGGATCCCGGCGCGGTGAAGGCCTCGCGGCACCGGTCGTCCGCGGCCAGGGAGCGCAGGCCCCGGGCGGCGGCTTCGGTCAGCGCACGGGACGAGGTCTGGGAGGTCATGACGCCACCTTCGTGTGTCGTTCGGAGTCGAGTGCGAGGGAGGGCGCGGACACCGGTGAAGTGGCCGCGAGCAGCATCAGCTGGGCGAACGTGCGGTCGCTCGCCGCCGGGTCGCCACCGTCCTTGCGCCACTGCCGGTACTTGGCGGCGTAGCTCAGCACGGTCTCCTTGTCCCGCCGGGAGCGAGTGCGGGTGAACGCTCCGGCCCACAGGCCGTCCCAGGCGGCGTAGCCGGGGTCGCGCAGCAGGACGCGGTGGGCACGGCCGAGATTCCAGTACGGGATGCCGGTGTTGAGATGGTGGACCAGGTGGTAGCGGTCGTTGTGCCGGCTGATCAGGAAGCGTTCCAGGAAGCGTCCGTGGCGGTTGCGGGTGAGCAGGACCTGCTGGTGCTCGGTCTCCGGCATCGGGTAGTGCTCGGACAGCTCGGCGAGCCAGCCGATGGCCACGTTGGTGGTGAAGAGCGGGACGAACCAGAACAGCAGCAGTTCCGGCAGCACCCCGAACCCGACGCAGACGCCGGTGATCAGAACCCACTGGACGAGGAGTACGGCACGTTCGACGCGCAGCGGCATCGCGACGGACACGGTGATCCGGGAACTGTCGCAGAACACCCGCTCCCGGGCGATGTAGCCGAGGTAGGCGAAGGTACGAAGGCCCAGCACGGACAGGACGACTTCCCTCAGGAAGAAGTGCCGGTCGGTGCGGCGGGTGTCGTACAGGCCGCACTCGATGTGGAACTGGTAGTCCGGGTCGGCGTCGGCGTCACCGAGGTTGCGGTGGTGATTGCCGACGTGGGAGCTGCGGTAGGGGCCGTGCAGGTGCCACACCAGGTAGCCCGACAGCACAGAACCCCCGATCAGATTCACGGTCTTGTTGCGGGCCAGCACCTTGTGGCTGGACTCGTGCAGGAAGTGCGCGAGGAAGCGCTGCACGGAACCGATGACGACCAGGGCCAACGGGTAGAACCAGTACGAGACGCCGACGCAGAGCGCCACCGATCCGGCGACCAGCGCGTATTCGAATAGCACCCCGAGCAGCCAGTGATGGTTGTCGAGGCGGCAGAGTTCCCTGAGGTCCTTCCTCACCGCTGGAGCAAGGCGGTCGAAGTTCAACTGTTCTATTTCAGACATACCAGTCCTTCGATCGTGGTGCGTGGGTGTCGCTGAATGCGCGTCAGAGCGCGGGCGTGAAGCCCAGGGCCCGCCCGTACAGCTCCAGTTCGGCGTGGAGGGAGTCGACGACGGCCCTCGCGCGCCGGAAACCGTGTCCTTCGCCTTCGAAGGTGAGATAGCGGTGCCGCGGACCCGAGTCGCCGAGCAGGGCGAGCAGCCGCTCGGCCTGGGCGGGAGGGCAGACGGTGTCCGCGAGCCCCTGCAGCAGCACGAACGGCGCCCGGATCCGCGCTGCCGCCGCCACCGGGGACCGCTCCTCGTACCGGCCCTTCGCCTGCGGCCAAGGGCCGATCAGGCCGTCCAGGTAGCGCGACTCGAAGTCGTGGGTGCCCCGGGTGCGCCAGCCGACCGGATCGAGGACGGGGTAGTAGATGCCCGCGGCCCGGTACAGCCCGGGTTCGGCGCCGAGCGAGGCCGCGGCCGTCCAGCCGCCCGCGCTGCCGCCGCGGATCGCGACACGGTCTGCCGAGGCGAGCCCGTCGGCGATCAGGCCGCGCGCGGCCGTCGCGCAGTCGCGCACGTCGGTCAGGCCCCAGCTCTCGCGCAGCCGTTCCCGGTAGGCCCGGCCGTAGCCGGTCGACCCGCCGTACTGCACGTCGAGCACGCCGATCCCTCGGCTGGTGAAGTAGCTGATCTCCTGGTTGAGCACCAGATGACTGCGGCTGGTCGGGCCGCCGTGCGCGAACACGATCCAGGGCGGCAGCTCGCCGTTCGGGCCGGTGAACCCGGGATGGTGCGGGGGATGGACATGGGCGTGCACCTCCTCACCGTCCGGCCCCCGGTAGGTGCGCCGGTACGACCTGCTCGCCCAGGCGTCGTACGAGGTGTCCGCAGGCGGCCGCAGCACCGTGACACGGCCCTCCGCCGGATCCGCCAGCACCACGGTGCGACGCATCAGGGGTCCGGCGCAGACCGCGGCGATCCGGCGGCCGTCCGTCGCCGGGAAGAACCATTCGGTGGCCTCGCCCGGCAGGTCCGTCAGCCGGCCGTCCCGGGTGAGGACGCCGAGCCGGCGCTCGCCGACCCCGTGCAGCACGGCGAGGGTGCCGTCCCGCAGCGGCAGCAGCCAGCGCAGGCCGATCCGCCACAGTGCCTCACCGAACTCCTCGGCGGCGGGGTACAGGTTCCGGCTGCCGCCCGCCGGGAGGATCTCGTGGACGTTCCACCAGCCGTCCGGGTCGGTGACCGCGTACAGGGCCCCCGAACCGTCGGCGGCCCACTCGACCTGGGTGACCGCCTCCCGTCCGGATCCGCCCGCGGCCACCGTCGGTCGCGTCACGGTGCCGTCCGCGCGGACGCGGGCCAGCATCACCTCGGTGGTGTCCCAGGGCATCGCGGGATGGTCCCAGCCCAGCCACACCACCCGGTCCCCGCCGGGTTCGATCCGCGGCCCGGTCATGAAGTGATGGGTGGCCGCCAGCTCCCTGACCCGCGCGGGATCGTCGGCGGCGCTGCCGTCCAGGGGCAGCGCCACCAGATGACGGACCGCGTCCGTCGCGTCCTCGTCGGCTGCTCTCTCCCGCAGACACCAGACCTCGTCGCCGCGCACCGCGAAGTCCGCGTAGCGCAGTTCGCACGGCCAGGCCCCGGCAGGGCTGAGCGGGACCGGGGCGCGGCCAGGCCGGTAGCGATAGACGCGCTGGTCGGCCGCGTGGACGAAGACGATGCCGTCCTCGGCGCGGTCGGACAGGGCCTGCCAGGGACGGCCACCGTACTCGATCACCCGGGTACGGACGTCCCAGCGGCCCGGCAGGGCCTCCACAGGTCCCTCGGGTGTGTGCCGTACCAGCGCGCTGCGCCCGTTCTCCTCCGGACGTGCCTCGGTCCACCACACCTCGTCGCCGACGAAGCCCACCCATTCCACCAGGGCTTCGCCCCGGGCGACGTCGGCGGCCTCGATGGGCGAAGGCCAGCTGCCGTACGGGGCGGTGCGCCGCTGCGCCGTCACGGCCGGCTTCCTTCCCGCTCACCGGCCGGTCCGGCCTGCTCGTCCCGGTAGCGGATGCGCGGAATGCCCGGGGCACTGCTGTCCAAGCGGTAGGTCCCCACGGCCGGGTCGCCGGCGACCCAGAAGTGTCCGTCCAGATCGGTCCAGTCGCACAGCCCCGCGAGCTGCGCCGCGTAGGCGATGGCCCGCGGCGGTTCGAGGAAGCAGCCGAGCATCCTGACCCCGCCCAGCTCGGCCGCGCCGGTGAGAGCGGCCAGTGCCGGCAGCAGTCCGCCGAAACGCATGAGCTTGACGTTGACCCCGCCCGCGGTGCGGACCGCCCGCTCCGCCAGGCGCAGGGAGTCGATCCCCTCGTCGAGGACGAGTCTGGTGCCGGGCAGGGCGGCGCGGATCTCGGCGACGAGCTCCGGCTCCCGGGCCGGGTCTTCCAGGACGGCCGGTGCGAGTGCGGCGACCAGTGGGCGCAGGCGCTGCCAGCCGGCCCGGTCCCAACCGCCGTTGACGTCCAGGATCAGCGGCCCGCGCGCCCCGGTGAGGGCGCGCAGGATCTGCTCGTCGTCCGGCCCGCCCAGCTTGATCTTCAGGGGGCGGCCGTCGGCAGGTATCTCCGCACCGATCGGCACCGTGTGCAGCAGTTCGATCCGGCCGGGTTCGGGCAGGGAGAGCAGCTGCCACACCGGCAGCTCCGCGGTGCGAGCCGCACGGTCGAGGAAGGCCATCTCCACGAGCATGCGGGCGGGGGCGCCGGTGCCGTCGGCGGCGGCCCGTTCCAGCCGCCCGGCGAGCCACGCCACCGCGTCCGGGCCGGCCGGGGGAGTCTGCGCCGCCAGGGTGCGGGCGAGCCGTTCGGCTTCTGCCGCGATGGCGGGGCCGTCCTGACCGTAGCCGAGATCGGCGGCGATCTCGCCCTCGCCCAGCACCCGGCCGTCGGGGTCCGTGAGCATCAGCCGGACGATGTCGACCGAGCGGATCGTCATGTGGGAGATCCGGAAGGACTGGCTCAGCGGCTGCGACCGCAAGGTCACGCGGACCTGCGCGTCCGGTTCCCGGCCGGTCGGCGCCGGCACGGGCTCGGTGACGAACCGTACGGAGCCGACCAGGTCGCGGGCGAGCGCCGCGGCTTCCTCGGGCGTGTCGGCCCCGACGACCACGGCCCCCACCCGGTCCGCACCGCTGCGGTAGGAACCGATGACCTCACCCGGGGAGACGAGGAGTTCGGCGTGCAGCACCGACGGGTGACCGCGCACCTCCTCCCATCCCTCGACCGAGACCAGCCGGCCGGGCGGCGGCGCGAAGTAGCGGGAGGCGGCGGCACGGACCGGTCCGGCGGGCAGCCGGGGTGCGCGGCCGAGGACATCGTCGTACACCAGCCCGTACAGCTCCAGTCCGGGCAGGGCGTGCGGCAGCATCCGGTGGATCCAGCCGCCGCCGATGCGGGCGTGCACCTCGCCGAGGACCACCCCGTCCGGGGTGAGCCAGAGCTCGACGTGGAACAGGCCGAGGCGCAGTCCCAGCGCGGTCAGCGCGGCGCAGACCTGCTCCTCGATCTCCTTGCGGCTGTCGTCTGCGAGGGGGGCCGGCAGGACGTGCCCGATCTCGACGAAGTACGGCGGCGCCAGCTTCTCCTTGGCGGTGACGGCCAGCACGTGCGGGGTGCCGTTCAGGAAGACGCCCTCCACGCTGTACTCGGTGCCGTCGACGAACTGCTCGACGAGGAAGGAGCGGTGCGGCTCGGGCAGCCCGGCCAGCGCGGCCGGCAGCTCATCGGCGTGGGTCACCTTGCGTACGCCCGCGCTGTCCGCGCCGTCGCGCGGCTTGACCACCCACGGTCCGCTGCTGCGGGCGAGGAAGGCACGCGCCTGCTGTTCGTCGGCGCAGACCGCGACGGCCGGCTGCCGGAAGCCGGCCGCGGTGAGCGCCGCCCGGCAGGCGTCCTTGCTGCGGACCCGGCGGACGGCGTCTGGCGGGTTTCCCGGCACCCCGAGGGCGGCGGCCGTCTCGGCGACGGCCTGCTGGGCCATCTCCCGCACCCCGAACACGAGGTCGAACGGCGTGTCCCGAGCGGTCTGCCGGGCCCACTCGGCGGTGCCTGCCGCGTCCGTGAAGTCGACGGCGGACACGGCGTCGGCCCGCTGCCCGACCGCCCGGGTGGCGTCCAGGGTGTCGTTCCGGTTGACGACATGGGTGCGCAGGCCGCGGGCGCGTGCCTGGTCCAGGGCCTCGAGGGCGACGTCGATGCTGAGTGTCATCCCCCCGGCTCCGCCGACCAGGAGCAGGCTCGGCTGCCGTTCTCCCCGCGGCGCCGCCGCGGTCGGTGCGGCTGCCTCGGCGGCCCTCCCGGCCGCGGTGGTCTCAGTGGTCACGGTCGGCCTCCGGATTTCCCCGCAGCCGGTACACGCGGTCCTTCAGCTCCTGGATCC
The DNA here is from genome assembly GCF_900105245.1 of Streptomyces sp. 1222.5. Lineage (NCBI taxonomy): Bacteria > Bacillati > Actinomycetota > Actinomycetes > Kitasatosporales > Streptomycetaceae > Streptomyces > Streptomyces sp. 1222.5. Next base: position 168,894 of record NZ_FNSZ01000002.1, read on the forward strand.
GGGCGTAGTCCCGCTCCAGCGCCTCGGGCGACTCGTTGGCCGTGTGCACGACCAGGGTGGCGGTGTACAGGTCGACGGTCGGGCGGATGCGGCTGCCCGGAGCGAGCTTGGGGGTCAGCAGGCGCACGGACTCCAGGGCCTCGATCTCCGCGATCACCTGCTCGTCCAGGCTGTCGACGACCCCGTTGAGTTCGGTCGCGGTGAAGACCAGGCTGGCCTCGCGCAGTTTCCGGTAGGTGCGCGAGGCGTACCGGTCCACGAACTCCTCGGGCCTGCTGTAGGCGAGAGCCGTGAGGTCGGCCTGGTTGGCGCCGAGGCACAGGTCGTGGAAGTCGGGGACCACGCCTCCGGTGAGCCGGGCGCCGATCTCGACCAGGGTGGGGCCCTGGGGTGTGACGATGACCTCGGCGTGCGTGGGGCCGAAGCGGAGGCCGAGCGCGTCGAGCACCTCGTGCATGTACGCGATGATCTCGGGCGCCGGGCTGCTGTCCGGCGGGGTGATGGAGTCCCGGTCGTAGATGCGGTGGGTGCCGCGCAGCCGCTTGCGGTACTGCCAGATGCCGCACGCGTGGCGCCGGCCGTCGTAGGAGACGAAGTCGACCATGTATTCCTCGCCCTGGAGGAACGACTGGATCAGCACCTCGTCGTTGGTCTCGCCGAAGATGTTCCGGGTGCCCAGCACCGCCTCGGCGGCCTTGCGGACGTCCCCGGGGCCGTGGCAGATGGCGACCCCGTCGGTTGCGGCCGAGGACAGCGGTTTGACCACGACCGGATACGTGCAGCGGCTCTCGGCCCACTCGACCAGGGCTTCAGCACTGTCGCTCTTGAACTGGTCCGCGCAGCGCACCCCGGCGCGGCGGAGCGTTTCGATCATCTCGAACTTGTCCCGGCGGGCCCGGGACAGCGCCGTGCCGTTGCCCGGAAGGGCGAGCCGCTCGGACAGGTCGTCGGCGAGCTTGACACCGGGCTCCTGGCCGGCCACCACGCACAGCGGGTCGTACTGCTCCAGTCGCGCGGCCGTCTCCTCCGGCGTTCCGTAGGGGAGGACGGCGCGGTAGGCCGTCAGATCCGGCGGCCGCATGGAGGTCATCAGTTGGGGCGTGCTCTGGACGTGAACCACGTCCACACCACATCTGGCAAACGCGGGTGGCAAGTGATTGCCAGTGGTGTACGCGTCCACCAAAACCGCGACTGGGCGGCTATTTTGCAGGCTAGTCATGACTCCACCTCGGGCGTATGAGGGGTGGTCGGCGACCGCACGGACGGCGCGCCTTTCCAACACGAGGCATGACATTGCCACAGCAGATTGAATTTTGGCAACAAGTTGTCGATTTGGTGGATGATCAGGCAACATTGCCGGGGCGGTCCGGAAAAGCAGAAACGGCCTCCGGCAGTGCCGGAGGCCGTTCGGTGGGGGACCGGGGTCAGGTCAAGCGCTCTGCCCGGACGGCTTGTTGCGCACCTGGACCAATGTCTCGGCCGCGATGCGCCAGATGTCGGCCGCCAGATCGATGTTGGAGGTCTCGTGGGCCTGCTGTGCCAGCCGGTGCATCCCGCGCAGGCCCTCCTCCTCGTTCCCCTCGGCGATGCGCAGCCGGTTGTCGAGCACGTCCACCTGCACGCGGTCCCGGTGGGTCAGGCGCAGGGAGGTGCGGTCGAGTTGGCCGAGCAGCGCGCGGGCGTCCATGTACCGGCCCTCATGGAACGCCAGATTCGCCTTGAGGAACGTCAACTCCTGTTCCAGCATGGGTGATCTGGCGAACGGCAGACCGGCTTCGATGGCCTCGATGCAGCGCTGGGCGGCGTCCGGGTCGGCCGGGGTGTTCAGCAGGTGCAGCCGCGCCGAGGCGACCCGCAGCCGCAGCCACAGGACGAGGTTCTCGCTGCTCTGGAACTCCTCGAGGGCGCGGCCGAGCAAGGCTTGTGCCGCCGCCAGGTCGCCTTGCCGCACCCGCACGGCCGCGACCGTCCAGACCGCCTCGGCCCACAGTGTGTCGGAGCGTCCCTCGACCAGGGTCAGCAGTTCCTCACCGTGGGCGCAGGCGTCCGGCAGCCGGCCCCCTTCCGTCTCCACGGAGATCAGGGCCAGCAGGTTGAGGGCCAGGTCGGAGGTGCTGAGTTCGTTGTCCCTGGCCAGCAGGTGCGCTCGCGTGGCCATGTCGGTCGCCCGGGCGATCTCGCCGGAGGACCTGAGGCAGCGGGCGAGTTGGGTCATCGCCCTGACCCGGAGTGCGGGCACGCCCGTGGCCTCGCCGAGTTCGACGAGTTCCTCCAGGTGCGCCAGCTCATGGGCGTGCTCGCCGCTACGGCGCTTGCGCTGGGCCAGCAGCCACAGGGTCTGCCAGCGCAGCAGCACGTTGCTGCCGTCGTCCGCGGCCAGTGCCGACTCCAGCGCCTCCGTGTTCTCGTCCGACTCGGCGGAGACGGCGACGGTGAAGGCGTGGGCGAGCGATGCGACTCGCTGTTCCTCGAACTCGGCTGCTCCCACTCCGAGTTGTTTCATCAGGTACTCGGTGGCGCGCGCCGTGGGTCTTCTCGCGCCTGACTCCAGGCGTGAGAGATAGCCGGTGGACATGTCGTCCCCGGCGAGGACGGCTTGGGACAGGCCCCGCTCGATCCTCAACTGCTTCAGGCGGCGCCCGAAGTATGGCTGCTCCAGCATGAATCGCCCCAGATGTCTTGCGAGACCAAGCGGATCGGGACTCCGGCCGTGCCTTGTGGGCTCACCAGCCTTTCCACGTCTTTCCTTACGGAATGCTAGCCCCGCCACCTCGCCTTGGCAAATGGAACACTCCATTCACGCCAAGTGATCTCACGGATACGGTAGTTAGTTGCCAGAAGAGCTTGGCAAGTATTGCCAATCAGGGGTCGCTCCACTAGCCTCCACCTGCGGCAAGTGTTCCCCGCCCCAAGCGCGGGAGACCTTACCGGAGCATTTCACCGAGCCAAGCCATGCAGGCCCCACCCAGGGAGCCCCACCTTGCCCGCTTCGCCCCCCGCCTCCCGCAGCGGTGTTCCCGGCACCGGTCTTGCCCGAGTTTCCGCCCCGCGCGTGAACGTTCTGGCCATGGCAATCGCCGGCGCGGTCACTGTTGCCAACATCTACTTCCCGCAGCCCCTGCTGGAAGCCATCGCGCACGGTCTCGGTGTATCCGAGAACAGCGCGGGGCTGATCGCCTCCGCCGCGCAGATCGGCTACGCGATCGGCATCCTGCTCATCGTGCCGCTCACCGACACCGCCCGGCTCCGCCGGCTGGTGTTCGTGCTGCTGGCCGTGACCTGCGCCGGCCTGCTCGTCGCGGCGATGGCGCCGAACCTGGCCACCCTCACCGTCGCGACCCTGGCCGTCTCCACGGCCACCGTGCTGCCGCAGATCATCACCCCGACGGCCGCCGCGCTCGCCGGCCCGGACCGCAGCGGACATGTCGTCGGGCTCGTCGGTCTCGGCCTCACCCTGGGCTCCACACTCTCGCGCACGGTCTCCGGGGCGGTGTCGGACGCCACCGGCAACTGGCGCGCGGCGTACCTGCTCGCGGCGGTGCTGACCGGCGCGCTCCTGCTGTTCCTGCCGCGCTGCATGCCTGAGCGGCTGCACCGGGAGGGCGCCACCCCGCTGCCGTACGCCAAACTCCTGGGCAGTCTTCCCGGCCTGCTCGCCGCCCACCGGGAAGTGCGGCTGTCCGCCTTCCTCGGGGCGACCGTCTTCGCCGCCTTCAGCACCTTCTGGGCGGTGCTCTCCTTCCACTTGGCCGAACCGCCATTCCGTCAGGGGCCCGCCTTCGCCGGCCTGTTCAGCCTCTACACGCTGCCCGCCGCACTGCTGTCCGCGTACGCCGGGCGACTCAACGACCGGCACGGACCGACCACGGTCAACATCTGTGCGCTGGGCTGCATCGGAGTGTCGTTCGCACTGTTCGGACTCCTCGGCGACTCGATGGCCGCGCTGGTGGTCGGCAGCAACCTGCTGACCCTGGGCACCAGTGCCAGCCAAGTCGCCAACCAGGCAAGGCTGTTCGTGCTGGGCGGCGACACCGCCGCGCGACTGAACACGATCTTCATGCTGTCGTCCTTCGCCGGCGGTGCCGTCGGCTCCCTGTCCGCCGCCGCCATCTATGACACCCACGGCTGGACCGGCATGGTGCTCGTGGGGACCGCCTTCCTCGTGCTGACCGCCGGTGCGCTCGGCCAGGGCCTGCTGGGGCGAACCAGGGCCGGCAGCCGCTCCGCTTGATCCCATCCGCTTGATCTCATCCGCGCGGACACCACCGTCCGCGCCTCGTCCGTCAGGGCACCGAACCGCCACGCCGGCCTGCGAGCCGGTCATCCGGGGCGCCCGAACCAGCACTTCGTTGGGGGAAATATGAGGACATCCGTCACCGACCGACGCGCGCCCGCGTCGCCGCAACCACCGGCGGCCGCGCCGCACGACGCCGACCAGCCGGGCACCGGGGGGTCCGCGACATGACACGCGACCGCTCCCTGGACATCGCCGTCACCGGCATGGCCGCCCGGTTCCCCGGCGCGGACGACATCGACCAGTGGTGGTCGGCGCTTCAGGCTGGCCGGGTGCTGACCACCCGTCTGGACAGATCCGAGCTTCTCGCCGCCGGGGTGGCACCCGACCTGGCCGACGACCCCGCCTACGTTCCGGTCCGCGGCCTGCTGCCCGACGCCGACCGCTTCGAGCACGAGCTGTTCCGGATCGCCCCGCGCGACGCGGAGCTGATGGACCCGCAGGCGCGCCTCATGCTCGAGACCGCCTGGGCGGCCCTGGAGGACGCCGGCGTCGGCCCGCTGGATGCCCGGACCACCACCGGTGTCTACGCCTCGGCCAGCGGTAGCGCCTACCTGCGCCGCATGCTCGGCGGCGGGGGACTCACCCCCGAGGCCCTCGAACAGGCACTGCGCGGCACCGAACCGGACTACCTGGCCACCCGGATCGCCTACAAGCTCGGACTGACCGGACCGGCCTTGACCGTGCAGACGGCCTGCTCGTCCTCCCTCGTCGCCGTGCACATGGCCGTCCAGGCGCTGCTCAACGGCGACTGCGACCAGGCCGTGGTGGTGGCCGCGGGGGTCGACTTCCCACAGGCCGGACACCTGTACGTGCCGGGCGGCATCCTCTCGGCCTCCGGTGTCTGCCGGCCGTTCGACGCGGGGGCGGACGGCGCGCTCGCAGGTTCCGGTGTGGCGTGCGTGGTGCTGCGACCGCTGGCTGACGCCCTGGACGCCGGTGGCGCACGGCCGCACGGCGTCATCCTCGGCACGGCGATCAACAACGACGGCTCGGACAAGGCCGGGTACAACGCCCCGTCCGCACGCGGCCAGGAGGCCGTGATCCGTGCGGCCCTGCACAGCGCCGACATCGAGGCGTCCTCCCTGGGCTACCTCGAGGCGCACGCCACGGGGACGCGGGTCGGCGACCCGATCGAGTGGTCGGCCGCCACGGCCGCCCTGGCCGGACTGGGCGCCCGGCCCGGACAGGTGGCCGTCGGAGCGGTGAAGGCCAACATCGGTCATCTGGACGCCGCGGCCGGCCTGGCCTCGCTGATCAAGGCGCTGATGGTGGTGAAGGAGGCAGTGGTGCCGCCCGTCGCCGGATTCAGCGAGCTGAATCCACTGCTGGAGACCGAGGGGTCCCCACTGCGCGTGCCCACCGAAGCACGCCCGTGGGCCGGCCCGGGCCCCCGGCGCGCCGGGGTCAGCTCGTTCGGCATCGGCGGCACGAACGCCCATGTCGTCATCGAGCAGGCACCGGAGACCGTCGCCGTGCCCAGGGCCGAGGAGCGAGAGCGACTGGTGGTGCTGTCGGCGGCGACGCCCGCCGCCCTCGACCGGTCGGCCGCCCGGCTGTCGGCCCGCCTGTCCCAGGCCGACGCGGACCTGGCCGACGTGGCGCACACCCTGGCCGCCGGACGAACCCACCTGCCGTGGCGGCTGGCGGTGACCGGCCGCACGGGCGCCGAAGTCGCCGCACGGCTCGCGCAGAGCACGGACCTGGTGCGCGGCAGCCGGCCCGCCGGGGGAGGCGGCCCGGTGGTGTTCCTGCTGCCGGGACAGGGCGCGCAGTACCCGGGCATGGCCGTGCCGCTCGCCGCGTCCCTGCCCGGCTTCTCCCAGGCCCTCGAAACCTGCCTGGAGGCCTTCGAACCCGAGCAGGCGGCCACGCTGCGCCGCGCGGTGACGGACCCCGCCTTTCCTGCAGCGGAACTGGAGGCGACGGAACTCGCCCAGCCCGCGCTCTTCGCCGTCGAGTACGCGGCGGCCACGGCCCTGACCGGGCTCGGCCTCACTCCGGCCGCGCTCGTCGGGCACAGCCTCGGGGAGATCACCGCGGCCTGCCTCGCCGGGGTGCTCGATCTGCCCGACGCCGCCCGGCTGGTCAGCGCCCGCGGCCGGGCCATGCAGAGCTGCCCGCCCGGCGCGATGCTCGCCCTGAACTGCGGTGAGGACGAGGCCGGAAAGCTGATGGCGGAGTACGGCACCGCACTCGACCTCGCCGCGGTCAACGGCCCGGACGCCTGCGTCGTGGCGGGACCGGTCGACACCGTCGAGGCGTTCCGCTCCTGGCTCGGGGGCAGGATCACCACCCGGCGCCTCGCGACCGGACACGCCTTCCACTCCGCGCTGATCGAGCCCGCTGTGCCGCACCTGCTGGAAGCGCTCAGTGCCGTACGGCTCGCGCCCCCGAAGGTGCCGATCGCTGCGAACGTCACCGGCCGGCTCCTGCCCGCCGGGGCACGGATCGAGGCGGGCATGTTCGCCGAGCAGGCCCGGGGCACGGTCCGCTTCCAGGAGGCGCTCGCCTCGGTCGCCGAGGCCTACCCGGACGCCGTGGCCGTCGAGGTCGGCCCCGGGCGGGCCCTGGCCGCACTGGCGGAGTCCGCCGGGCTGAAGGCCGTCCCGCTGTCCGCCGCACGCGCCGCGGACATGCCCGCCGACGGACCGCTCACCGCCCTGGCCGAACTGTGGACGCTGGGCAGGCCGGTCGACCCGGCGGAACTGTCCACCGAGGGGCGTCTGCTGCACCTGCCCGGCCACCCCTTCGCCGGCCCCCGCCTGCTCGCACCGGAGGCTCTGCCCGCCACCCCGGCAGCGGCACCCTGCCCCCAGGCACCGGCGCGCACCGGGACACGACCGGACGGCTCCGATGCGGTGACCGGGAGTGTGCCGGTGGGTGCGCGGGAGGCTGTGGCGGCTGCGTGGGCTGTTCATCTGGGGCGTTCGGGTCTGGGTGAGGAGGCGGATTTCTTCGATCTGGGGGGTGATTCGCTGTCGGTCACGCGGGTGGCTGCGCAGGTGGGCCGGGAGTTGGGTGTTGATGTCCCGGTCCGGGACCTGCTGGCGGCGCGTACGTTCGGTGGGCACATCCGTGTCGTCGGGGACCTGCTGGCGGGGAGTGTGCCGGTGGGTGCGCGGGAGGCTGTGGCGGCTGCGTGGGCTGTTCATCTGGGGCGTTCGGGTCTGGATGAGGAGGCGGATTTCTTCGATCTGGGGGGTGATTCGCTGTCGGTCACGCGGGTGGCTGCGCAGGTGGGCCGGGAGTTGGGTGTTGATGTCCCGGTCCGGGACCTGCTGGCGGCGCGTACGTTCGGTGGGCACATCCGTGTCGTCGGGGACCTGCTGACCGGTGGGGCCGCGAACCAGGACGACGACTACCTCAGCGTCAACCGGGCGCTGTGGGACGAGCGGGTGCCCATCCACACCGCGAGCGCCTACTACGACGTCGAGGGCTTCAAGCGGGGCACAAACCCACTGCGCGGGTTCGAACTCGCCGAGATCGGCGACGTCACGGGCAAGCGCCTGGCCCATCTGCAGTGCCACATAGGGCTGGACACACTCGCCTGGGCCCGTCGCGGCGCGCAGGTGACCGGGCTCGACTTCTCCGCCCCCGCCATCGAGGAGGCCCGCGACCTCGCCGCGGAACTCGGGCTCCCCGCGCGTTTCGTCATCGGTGACGTCTACGAGTCCGCCCGCCTGCTCGGCGCCGGCTCCTACGACATCGTCTACACCGGAGTCGGCGCCCTGTGCTGGCTGCCCGACATGCGCCGGTGGGCCGAGACGGTCGCCTCCCTGCTCGTGCCGGGCGGCACGCTCTACCTCGCGGAGTTCCATCCCTTCGCGGACACCCTCGCCGAGGACGGCCGCACCGTCACCCGGGACTACTTCGACAGCGCACCGCAGCACAGCGAGATGCGCGGCACCTACGCCGACGCGCAGGCGGTGACCAGCAACACCCAGGCGGTCGCCTTCCAGCACGGCCTCGGCGAGGTGACCTCGGCACTCATCGCGGCGGGACTGCGGATCGACCTCCTCAACGAGCACGACAGCACCGTGTTCCAGAGGTTCCACTCCCTGGAGAAGCAGCCCGACGGCGCCTTCCGCGCGGCCGTCGGCCGGCCCCGGGTCCCGCTCATGTACTCGCTGCGGGCAACCCGCATCTGATCGGCAGGAGACGCCGCTGTGAACCAGCACCAAGCCACCCAGGTCGACGAGGAGCGTTACCGCCCCGTCCTGGCCAACCAGCGCTCCAGCAAGACCCTGCGCGCCATCTACCAGGAGGTGTACCAGGAGGAGTATCCGGACGAGGTCGAGCCCTTCGGGTTCGTGACCCTGAGCGACCTGCGCGCCTGTGCTCGCTTCCTCGGACCGCACGAGGTGACGCGGCTCGTCGACGTCGGCTGCGGCCGCGGCGGCCCGGGACTGTGGGTCGCGCGGGAGCTGGGCGCCTCGCTGGCCGGCGTCGACATCGTCGCCGAGGCGGTCGAGGAGGCGCGGCGGCTCGCCACCACGTTCCACCGGGCACCCGAGGCCGAGTTCCATGCCGCCGGCGCGACGGACACCAAACTGCCCGGGCAGTCCTTCGACGGCGCGATGAGCATCGACGCGCTGTGGATGGTGCTCAACAAGGCCGCCGCCTTCGAGGAGTTGGCCCGTCTGCTGCGGCCGGGGAGCCCCCTGGTGTTCACCACCTGGGCGCCCCCGCACCTGGACTACGCCTGGTTCCTGGAGCCGGCCGGCTTCCAGGACATCGAGACGGTGGAGGTGACCGGTTCGCCCGAGCGTCAACTCGCGGTGTACGAGCGCATCCTGGCCGAGCGTGCGACGATCGCCCGGGAGATGGGCGACGCCGCCGCGCAGGTCCTCGTCGACGAGGCGACGGAGGCCCCGCTGCTGCTGGGCACCGTGCCCCGGGTCATGGTCCGGGCCGTACGCGCCCGATGACCGCCTCGTGGTGCGGCGGACCCGTCCGGGCCGCCGCACCGCGTCCTCACAGCCCGCGATGCATGATGTGCAGCCCCACATAGCCGTGGACGGGGTGGTGGAACCCCTCGGGCAGGGTGCCCAGCACCTCGAAGCCGAGCGATCGGTACAGCCCTACCGCCCGCACGTTGCTCTCCACGACCGCGTTGAACTGCATGGCCCGGAAGCCGGCCGCCCGCGCCCACTCGATGGCATACTCGCCGAGCGCACGGCCCACTCCCCGGCCCTCGTGAGCCGGGTCGACCATGAAGCTGGCACTGGCGATGTGTCCGGCATTGCCCATGTGGTTGCGGTTCATCTTGGCGGTGCCCAGCACCGTGCCGGCGTCGTCGACGGCGACCACCGTCCGGTCCGGCGCAGGCAGCATCCACCAGTCACGCCCTTCCTCTTTCCCCAAGTCCATGGGGTAGGTGAAGGTCTCCCCGGCGGTCACGATCCGCTGGAAGAAAGGCCATACGGCAGGCCAGTCCGGGCTGTCGGCTTCCCTGATCAACATGCGGGACAGCATGGCAGGTTCACTGCGCGTGGCCCACTGGTACACCCTCCATTGCCAACCCGCTGACAACTATTGCCAAACGATGTTGCCAACCATAGGCTCTGTGGCAACGCGGACGCCGGTCGGCGCTGCGATCACTGAATGATCTTTCCCAAGGAGATGCCATGCGGCTGTTCGTCCGCGCCGTTTGTACGTCCGCCGCCCTCACGGCACTCGGAGTCATCGCCTTCTCCGGCGCGGCGCTCGACGGCGACATCGGCTGGCCCAGCGCGGCGAAGTCCACCCCCGCTGCCTCGTCCGCCCAGGACATCGGCTGGCCCGTCCCGCCCAAGGCCGCCACTGTCATCTCCGCCCACGACATCGGCTGGCCCGCGGTCCGCTGACCTCGTTCCCGCACCACCGCCGACGCCCACCCCCCCCAGAGAGTGACGGACCCGATGGCCACAGACCCTCTCCACTCATCAGCCGTCAGCACCGCAGTGATCGTGGATGGTTACTCCACCGGCACGTTCCTCCCCTCCGCCTTCGCCCGGCTCGGCGTCGAGGTCGTGCATGTCTACAGCACCGCGGAACCGATGGCGACCATGCTCGCCCCGGACCAAGCCGCCTACCGGAGGCAGTTCCACTGCCCGGACGACGCCTTCGAACGAACCGTACAGGCCCTCGCGGAGCTGCGGCCGGTGGCCGTCCTGGCCGGTCAGGAGCCCGGGGTCCCGCTGGCCGACGCGCTCAGCGAACGCCTCCACCTGGCCACCAATGGCACCGCGCTGTCGACGGCCCGCCGTGACAAGTACGAGATGGCCGAGACCCTGCGCGCGGCAGGCATCCACTGCGCCCGCCAGTTGAAGTCGTCGGACCCCGCCCAGCTCGTCGACTGGGCCGAGCGGGAAGGCTCCTACCCGGTCGTCGTCAAGCCGCTCAGCTCGGCCTCCACCGACCATGTCTACCGCTGCCACGACGCCGCCGAGGTCGACGCCGCGGCCCGCGCGGTGCTCGGCTCCACGGACATTTTCGACCGGCGTAACACCGAGGCTCTCGTGCAGTCGTTCCTCGAGGGCACCGAGTACATCGTGGACACCGTCAGCGTGGACGGCGAGCGCTACGTCTGCGGTGTCTGGGAGTACGAGAAGAAGATCCTGCCCGGCGGCCACAACGTCTACGACCTCGATGTGCTGCTGGCACCGGACCAGGACCCGGTGCCGGAACTGATCGCGTACATCGACACGGTCCTCGACGCGCTCGGCATCCGGCACGGCCCGGCCCACGCCGAGGTCATCATGACCCCCGACGGCCCGGCCCTGGTGGAGATCGGCGCCCGGCTCAACGGCAATCTCCACCCGGGCCTGCACGACACCTGCCTCGGCACCAACCAGGCGGATCTGACCGCGCTGGCCTACGCCCGCCCGGAGGAGTTCCGCAGCCGCTACGCCGGCCGCGTCTACACCCGGCACCAGCCGGCCGCCGTCCACAACACGCGCACCGAGCGCGGCGGTGTCGTCGCCGCGGTCGACCAAGCCGCCGTCGACCGGATCAGCGCTGTGCCCGGCGTGTACCTGGTGAGCGTCAAGCTGGGCCCCGGCAAGGCCCTGCGGCCCACCACCGACCTGCTCAGCAGCCCGCTGCGCATCTTCATGACGGCCCCCGCCCTGGAGACGATCCGCGCCGCCCACCGGACCCTGGCGGGCCTCACGGACGCGGTCTACCGGCTGGAGAGCGAGGGGAGCCGGCCCCGGATACTGCTGCTGGGGACCGACAAATACGTCATGGAGGCGTGCGCCCGAAACGGCGTCGACGCCGTCGTCGTCTGGGGGGCCGCCGGCTACGACCACGGACTCGCCGAGGTCCCGCCGGAACTGACCGTCCTGCGCGTCGACGAGCAGAAGAACCCCGAGGCGGTCCTGATGGCCCTGCACCGGGCAGGCCTCGCGGAGGCCGGGTTCGACGCCGTGCAGACCTCCGACGAGTGGGCCCTGGTGACCGCCGGGCTCCTCGCCCAGCACTTCGGCTGCCGTGCGATCGACCCGGTGACCGCGGTGCACTTCCGCGACAAGTCCCTGCAGAAGCGGCGCGTCGCCGAGGCGGGCGTGCCGGCGGCCCGGGTGACCGTCGTCGACGACGTGCACGAGGTCGGCGGCATCACCGCCTGGCCGTACGAACGGGCCGTGCTCAAGCCCGTCGCCGGCGCCGCCACCGCGCGCACCACGGTCGTCGGCTCCCTGGAGGAACTGCGCGAGACCAGTGACCGCTACCGCCGGCAGCGCACCTCGCAGCGCACGTTCGTGCTGGAGGAGTACATCGACGGCGAGGAGTGGATGGTCGACGGCTTCGTCCACGACGGCGAACTGCGCTTCTTCGCCGTGGGCCGCTACGGAGCGCCCTGTCTGACCACCGTCGACGAGGGACTCCCGCTGTGGATGCGCCACTTCGACCCCAAGGACGAGGCGTGGGCGTACGAGCGGGCCGAGCCAGTCGTCACCCGGGCGCTGACCGCACTCGGGCTGCGTGACGGCGTCTTCCACATGGAACTCTTCCACCAGCCCGGCACCGGGCGGCTCGTCTTCAGCGAGTGCGCGGCACGCCGCGGCGGCGGACTCCTCCACGAGCAGATCCAGGCCAAGTTCGGTGTGCACCTCGGCGAAGCGGCGCTGCTCAGCGCCCTTGGCCGGGCTCCGAGGACGGACACCGCCTACCGGGCCGCGATCGTCGGCACGAGCTACCTCAGTGGCCGCACGGGCGTCGTCCTCGACTGCCCTAGCCCGGCCGAGGTACGGGAACTGCCCGGAGTGGAGTTCGTACGGATCGAGTTCCCGGTAGGTGAGCGGTTCTCCGGCACGATCGACAACACCAATCACCGTGTGGGCCAGATTCTGGTCTCGGCCGACGACGAACAGGAGCTGCTGGAACGGTTTGCCGCGGTGCGTGACTGGTTCGACGAACGGCTCGTGGTGGCGCCCGAGGGCGTCACCGGCCGCGAACTGCGCGCCTGGTACCGGCAGGTCCGCCCGGACGCCGACTTCCGGGACCCGCTGTGGCAGTGACCGCAAGGACAGCCACGGGGCAGCCCCCCACCGCCCCGCGCGGGCGCCGGTCGCTCACCGCCCGGCTGCTGCCCGAGCGCGGGCCGCGCCGGACGCTGGCCGCGGCGACCTTCGTGAACGCGGTCGGAAGCGGCATGTTCATGTCCTCCAGCGCGCTGTACTTCACGCGGGTGGTGCACCTGCCGATGTCCCAGGTGGCCTTCGGGCTGTTCCTCGGCGCCATGGTCGGCCTGGCCGCCGGACTGCTGGGCGGCAAGGTCGCCGACCGCTGGGGAGCACGCGAGACACAGCTCGCCGTCATGATCGCAGGCAGCGTCTTCATGTGCTGCTACTTGCTCGTCGACGCGTTCTGGTCCTACCTCGTGGTGTCCGTCCTCATCGGCGTGGTCTTCGCCGCGGACAAGTCGAGCAAGGCCCCGCTGATCCGCGGATTCGGCGGCGAGGACCCCGCCGCCTTCCGCGCCTACCTACGCGCTTCGACCAACCTGGCCGTGTCGCTGGGGGCGCTCGCCGCGGGCGTGGCCATCCAGCTCGACACCGCTCCCGCCTACCTCGCGGTGGTCGCCGGCCGGGCCGTGTCCTTCGCCGGCTGCGCACTCGTCCTGCTGCGCCTGCCCCGACTCGCCCCGCTGCCGGCACCGACGGCGAGCGGACGCTGGGAGGCTCTGCGGGACCGCCCGTACCTGGCGGCGACCGTCCTCAACTGCCTGATGTCCCTGCACTTCGCGATCCCGACCTTCTTGCTGCCCCTGTGGATCGTCGGCCACACCGCCGCGCCCCGGTGGACGGTGTCCGCGGTGCTGGTGCTCAACACCGTGCTGGTCATCGGCCTGCAGGTGACGGTGAGCCGAAACGTCGACGACACAGCCGCGGCCGGCCGGCGCATGCGGTGGGCGGGCATCGCCGTCGCAGCCGGGCTCGGTCTGATCCTGCTGGCCGGAAAACCCTCCGCCTGGCCGGCGGGCGCACTGCTGCTGACCGCCACCGCCGTGTACACCGTCGGGGAACTGTGGCACGCGGCCGCCGCCATGGAGTACTGCTTCGGCCTCGCCGCGCCCCACGCCCAAGGCCAGTACGCCGGAGTGTTCGGCCTCGGCGGCGGCGTCGCCGAGGCACTGGCACCGGTCGTACTCGGCGCGCTCGCCCTCGACCTGGGCGGACCCGGCTACCTCGTGCTGGCCGCCCTGTTCATCACGGTCGGCTTCGCCAGTCGCCCGCTCCTCACCTGGGCCGAGCGCACAGGGCGACCGGCCCCCACCACATAACTCCACCGGCCGCTGGACAGCCAGCCGGCTCCGGCACCCCCGTACCCGAGACAAAATCACCATCCAAGGAGATGCCCCATGTCCGCTGTGTCCCTTTCCGTCATCGACCCGGAACTGGTGGAGCTCGTCCCCGGCCTCCGCTTCAGCCACGACAAGATCGTCGAGGCCTACCAGCAGTACCTCGAGCGGGTTCCGCTGCCCGCGTCCGGGAACGCCGAGGACCGCTTCCGCCGGCTCGGTCTGACGCACCGCGCCAACGCCGAGGACCCGTGGCGTGACGCCGGCAACGGCCAGTTCAACCAGGCAACCGGCGAGAAGAACTTCGAGGAGTCCGAGTTCTGCGAGTTCAACGAGGAACTGAAGGACACCTACTTCTACGAAATCTACAAGAACCTGCCGTTCCGCCCCGGCCGCATGCGCCTGGTCACCCTGCACCCGGGCGAGATCTACCACATGCACACCGACGCCTCCCGGGTCGCCCACATGGCGATCCAGACCAACGAGGACTCCCGGCTGCTGTTCCGCAGCGGTCACACCTACCACGTGCCGACGGACGGCCGGATCCACATCCTCAACACCATCCGCCACCACTCCGCCTACAACGCCGGCGGCACGGACCGCATCCATCTGACGATGACGCTGGCCGACTGAGACCCGCAGCCATCCGTTCACGACCGCTATCGAAGGAGTTCTGATGTCGTCGTCGCCCTCCGCGGAGCTCACCGCACCGGCCGACGCGCCGGCGGTGCTCGATGCAACCGAGGCCGATGAGTTGCTCGCCCTCGGGACCGGCCCCGAGCTGCCCCGCGACGACCGGCGCCCGGTGCACGTCCTCACCGCGCAGACCGCGGCCGAGGACGGCACCCAGCCGGCCGTGGTCTGCGGCGCGGACACGGTATCCCGGGCGCAGCTCCAGCTCTGGGCCGGCCGGATCGCCGCCCGTCTCGCCGCGTCCGGTGTCGGGCGCGGCGACCGGGTCGGCATCCTCGCCGAGCGATCCACCGCGGCCGTCTCGGCCGTCCTCGGCGTACTGCGGGCCGGG
This sequence comes from Streptomyces sp. 1222.5, assembly GCF_900105245.1. Taxonomy (NCBI): domain Bacteria; kingdom Bacillati; phylum Actinomycetota; class Actinomycetes; order Kitasatosporales; family Streptomycetaceae; genus Streptomyces; species Streptomyces sp. 1222.5. Next base: position 183,999 of record NZ_FNSZ01000002.1, read on the forward strand.
GCCGCCTACGTCCCCGTGGACCCGCTGCACCCCGACAACCGCCTCACCTCGGTCCTCCAGGACGCGGACGTGTCGGCCGTCGTGGTCACCGGCACGCTGAAGCAGCGCATCGCGGGCCTGGACCTGCCCGTCGTCCACGCCGACGACCCGGCCCTGCGCGCCGGCGACCCCGCCACCGACCCCGACACCGACCTGCCGTCGGTCCCGGTCGAGCCCGGCGACCCCGCGTACGTCATCTACACCTCGGGAAGCACCGGCACGCCCAAGGGCGTCCTCGTCGAACACGGCCAGCTGGCCGCGTCCACCCTCGCCCGTCGACAGGTGTACCCGGGACGCCCCGTCTTCCTGCTGCTGTCCCCGCTCGCCTTCGACTCCTCAGCCGCAGGGCTGTGGGGCACGCTCACCGCGGGCGGCCGACTCGTCGTCGCCGGCCAGGACGAGTTCCGCGATCCCGAGCAGGTGGTCCGCCTGATCGAGCGGCATCACGTGACACATCTGCTGTGCGTGCCGTCGCAGTACGACACGGTCCTCACCGCCGCCGAACGCGACGGCCTGGACCGGCTGCGCACACTGGACACCGTGACGGTGGCCGGCGAGGTCCTCCCCGACGCCCTGCTCCACCGGCACGCCGCCGCTCTGGCAGGTACCGGCCTGGTCAACGAGTACGGGCCGACGGAGGCGACCGTGTGGGCGAGCTACCAGCGCTGCGACCCGTCCGGCCCGGTGGACATCGGCAGCCCGGTACCCGGCGCCCGGCTCTACGTGCTCGACGGCGGTGGCCGGCTGGTGCCCAGGGGCACGGCGGGCGAGCTGTACATCGGTGGTGCCGGTGTGGCCCGCGGCTACTTCGGCCGTGAGGAGGCAACCCGCCAGGCGTTCGTCCACGATCCGTTCGCCGGTGATGGCAGCCGCATGTACCGCACGGGTGACCTGGTGCGGTGGAGCGAGCGGGGCACGCTGGAGTTCCTGGGGCGGCGCGACAACCAGGTCAAGATCCGCGGGCACCGGGTCGAGCTCGACGCCGTCGAGGCGGCCCTGCGCGGCTGCCCGGGCGTTCGCGACGCGGTGGTGATCCCCGACTCCGAACGGACCCGGCTCGTCGGCTTCGTCCGCGCCGACGCCGGCCTGGATCCGGTCCTCACCCGCAAACGGCTCGCCTACACCCTGCCCGAACCGGCGGTTCCGGCCCAGCTGCACGTCGTGGACGCGTTCCCCACCACCGCGCACGGCAAGACCGACCGGACGGCGCTGACGGAACGCATCGCCGAGTACGAGCCGGGACAGCAGGCCCAGCGGACGGCCGACCGCGGCGCCGCGGACCGCGACGACCTCGTCGCCCGGGTCGTCGACTCGTGGGCCGAGGTGCTGCAGGTGTCCGACGTGCCCACATCGGTCAACTTCTTCGACCTCGGCGGGCATTCACTGCTGGTCATCAGGCTGCAGTCGGCGCTGGAGGCCAGCACCGGCGTACGGCTCTCCTCGCTCGATCTGTACCGGTGTCCCACCGTCGAGACGCAGGCCGAACTGATCCGGGCAGGCGCCGCGCAACCGGCGAGGGCCGACGACGGGCCGGACGACCGGGCAGAGCGGATCCGCCGGGCCCGCGCGGTCCGCGCCCGCCGTGCACAGGCCCGAAAGTAGGCCCCACCCTCCCCGGCCCCGGGCGCGGGCGCCGCGACCGGCCCACCGGAAGCGGCGCCCCGCCCCCGCCACACCATCCACAGCCCGGACCAGCGAGAGACACAAAGCACCGATGACCTGGCTCACCTGCACCGTCCCCCGCCCCGAGGCCCCGATCGCCCTGGTCTGCTTCCCGCACGCCGGCGGATCGGCGCACGTCTTCCGGGAGTGGGCCGCCGCATTCCCCGACATCGAAGTGCACGCGGTGAGCTACCCCGGCCGGGCCCACCGCATCGCCGAGCCCGTCCCCTCGAACCTGCGTCGACTCGCCGCCGACATCAGAGACGCCACCCGCCCGCTCCTGCACCGGCCGACGGCCTTCCTCGGACACAGCATGGGCGCGGCCGTCGCCTTCGAAACGGCGCTGCTCCTGCAGCGGGACGGCACCCCTGTCAGCCACCTGTTCGCCTCCAGCTGCCGCGCCCTGCACCTGCCCCGCCCCACCCTCCCGGACGGCGACGACGGGACCGCCGTACTGAAGGCCCTCGCGGAACTCGGAGGCACCGAGCCCGAAGTCCTCGCGGACCCGGTCCTGCGCGACCTGGTCGTGCCGTACGTCCTCGGGGATCTGCAGATGTTCGACACCTATCGCTACCGGCCCGGTGACGTACTGCACTGCCCGGTCACGGCGATCACGGGACTCACGGACATCCACGTGACCCCCGAACAGGCCGCCGCCTGGTCCGCCATGACACGCGGGCCCTTCCGCTGCGAGCCGGTCCTGGGCGGGCACTTCCACCTGACTCACGAACCGCCTTTCGGCATGCTCAGAGAGTCCCTGGTGCGGCATCCTGCGCCCGGAAGTCCACTGCAGGCCTGCTCGCCTAGTGGGGAAGACCTTGCCTAACGCTGGCCACCATTGTCGGGGAGCCGCTCGCACTATGTACGCTACATGTCCGCTTCGTGGTTGAGCTTGGCCGCCCTCAGGTCCCATCGCATGCTGATGGCGGCGAGTTGCTTTACACGCTCGGGTGTCAGGGTGGCGGCTCTGCTGCGTTGGTTGCTGATCCATGCGCCGAGTCGGAGCTCCCGGACCTCCTGGTCCTCGCCGGTGCTGCCGCCGCTCGCGTTGCCGCTGACGACGATCCGTTCGACCCACTTTCTCGGCACCAGTAGGTGGCCTTCGCGTTGGTAGTACTGGCGGGCGGCGGCGTAGTGCATTGCCCATTTGTCGGCCTGATTCATGCGGGGCTTGGGTTTCTCGTCGTCGGTGGCGGGGTGGATGCCGAGGACGTGCTCGCACATCCATTGCTGGACGGTGGTCAGCCGTTCCCAACGAAGCCGTTGTGCTCGTACCCACCGGCCGAGGTCCTCGCCTTGGCGTACGACCACGCCGGGCTTGGTCGGCAGCTGGCCGCCGGTGTCGAGGTGTTGTCGGGTGAGGTGGAAGCTGCGTTGCCAGTCGATGGGCCAGGTGGGGCACCAGGCGGGGTCGATGTCGTCGAGCTGTTCGCGTCGCTCCTGGGACAGCCCGGCTGCCGGCGCTGCGGGTAGCCCCTCGGCCTGCTGCTGCTCGTTGTCCTGCGCTCGTCGGGCGGCGGCGCGGGCGTTCTTCAGCCAGATCCCTACGCGGTATCCCTGGTGGGTGGCGTCGGTCGGTGCTGCGAGGTGCCCGTTCTCGGCTGCCCATCCGCGGGCTGCGGTGAGGCCTTCTTCCCAGGCGGTGTCGTAGTGGGACCAGACCATGCCCAGCTGTTCCAGCTGGGCGATGCGGTCGGCGTCCATGTCTCCGCGGGCGTAGACCCGTCGCGCGTCGGCGGTCCATTGTCCGAGCGGGAACGCGGCGAGCGAGGCCGGCCATCCCGGACCCTCGGCCTCTGCCTGCTGCTCCTGGTCGTCGCCCGCCGCGGGGACGCGGTAGGTGAAGGGCACCCGCAGATCGCCGTGGTGGCGGTGGTAGATGGCGGCTGCTTCGATGCCGCGGCGCCAGTGGGCGTGTTCGGGGTTGAGGACGCGCAGGTTGATGAAGGCGGCCAGCAGCGCGGGGTCGCGTGGGGTGGAGAACTTCAGCAACTGCCAGGCCGGTACCGACACGCGGTCGCTTCGGTCGCCAGCTTCCTGCTCACCCTGGTCGCTGCCCAGGCGGGTCTGTACGCCTCTGACACGGCTTTGTGCCTGTGGCTCGGCGAGCTGCTCCACCACCCGGGTGTCGTGCGCCCTGAGCGCTTCCAGCAGCTTGGCCAGGCCGCCGTAGGCGCGGGAGGTGAGCATGTTGTCGACGCTCTCGCCCGGCCCGAGGAGAACGGGGACGACGAGGGAGGCGGTCTTGCCTTCACCGGGCTGGATGCGCAGGGCGCGGCCGACGGCTTGGACGAGGTCGGGCATGGAGCCGCGGACGTCCGCGAAGTACACGGAGTCGCATTCGCGGGTGTCGACGCCTTCGCCGAGCACCTTCACCGAGCCCAGGTAGCTCTTCTCGACCACGGTGCCGTCGGTGGCGGTGCCGGCGGCGAACTCACCGAGCACACGCCGGCGGTGCTCGGCCCGGTGGTCGCCGCACAGCCAGTCGGCCCATACGGTGCGCGGATACAGCCCGGGATCGGCCGCGTGCAGCCGGCCGGCGACGTCCGCAAGGCCGGCCGCGAAGGCCTCGGCCTCCTTGACGACGTGGTGGAAGACGAGGGTGCGCCGGAAGCCTTCCTCCGAGGATGCCTTCATCAGGGCGGTCTGCAGGGCGGCGAGCCGGGCCCCGCGGACCTGGTCCGAGCGGCCTTCCGCGCCCAGGAGCTGGGCGGCCTGGAGGTGGGTGTCGGTGATGTCCAGGCACACCACCTGGTAGGGCGCGCAGATCCCCCGGTCGATGGCCTCGGACAGGGTGAGGGTGTAGCAGCGTGCCCCGAACGGGCCGTGCGGATCGTCGTCCATCGACGCGACCAGCTCCCCGGGTGCGCCCGGCGCGGCCTCCGCGTCGTCGTCCAGCTGCCACAGCCGCGGGGTGGCGGTCATGTACAGCCGGCGCAGCGCGGGGATGCGGGTGTTGTCGTGGACGACCGCCCAGGGCTTGCCGATCCGCCCGGAGGTCCGGTGCGCCTCGTCCACGACGATCAGGTCCCACCCCGGCAGACCCGCGGCGTGCGCGCGCTCCAGCGTGCCGAGCCCGAGGGAGGCGTACGTGGCGAACACGGTCACCTTCTCGAAGGGCCGCACCCAGGCGGCCAGCTCGTCCACGTCCGTGGTGTTCGCAAAGGACGCCTCCGGCCCCCGCAGCGACGACACCCCGATCATCGGCCCCGTACGCCCGCCCTCACGCCAGCCGGCCTCGGTCTGCGCCAGCAGATCCAGCGACGGCACGAGCACCAGCACCCGGCCCGCCCGCAGCTCCTCCGCGCTGCGCACGGCGACGAGGGTCTTGCCCGATCCGGTCGCCATGACCACCTGCGTCCGCAGCCCCCGCTCGGGCACAGTGGATCTTGCAGGCAATTCAAGTGCCCGGACTACCGCGTCCACGGCTTCCCGCTGATGAGGACGGACTTCCTTCACAGCCACTCCGATGCCCCTCTCCCAGCAACCTGGACGACAGCTCCCGTAACCGAACCGCCATTAACTAACCGATCGCACAAGGTAGTTGGGACAACAGACACGGCACCCGTATCCGAGGCAACGGCTCTCCGCCTCCCGATGCAGACCCGAAGACGGCCACCCTAGAAGGGCCACAGAACCCACAGCACGGAAGCAACCCAATTCCAGAGTCTATCGCAAACGCAGAATGAAGCACCGAGACGGAGAATCAACCCGGAAGCCTCGGGTACTCCGCATGCATCATCGTCCAGCCCGGCAGGGGAGAGCCATGACACACAAGGCCCAAGACGACAAGGGCACCCGGTTCTGCAAGGCCTGCGGCACGCCCGCCGAGAACGGGAAACTGTGCAGTCACTGCGGTGCCGTCCTGGACCTCCCGGACGGTGCAAGCCTGATCGGAAATCAGGGTGCCGCGCTGCCGTCCTGGACCTCCCGGACGGTGCAAGCCTGATCGAGGATCAGGGTGCCGCGCTGCGCCGTGGCTTCGGGGACGGCACCCAACAGCAACAACGAGAGTGAACGAATCAGCAGTGACCCCTGCCTGCTGAACAGCGGACACAGGGGTACACGGGCCGGCATGGCATCCACGACTGAACGCATCAAGTCCGTGCGGGCCGTGCGCCAGCTGCGCCGGGTCCGTAGCTTCTACGCGGTGGCCGTCCTGGTGTGGGCGGCATCGACTGCTTGGACCGGCTGGCAGAGCCCTGGGAGCCGGCCGATGTGGGTATCCGTACTCCTCCTGGCCGTTTTCACCGGTCTGCTCTTCACAGCCTCCTTCTGGCTCCAGCGTCTCCAAGCTGCGGGCCCGGCCGAGCCGGTGCACCACGCTGCATCACGGCGGGCGGCCCGACCCCGGCACGCACATGCCTGACCCCCACCAACCCCACCCTGTCCTGTAGGTGCCCGGGCCGAAGGCCCGTTTCCGGCTCCGCGCAGCGGGGCCGGCCTGAGGGGGCGCGTAGCGCCACCGGGTGGCTGGAGCGCAGCGCAGGCCACCCGCTC